>NZ_CFKZQR010000015.1:0-39224 GCF_985070215.1 Mobiluncus sp.
AAGCGCCACAGCCGATGCAAACGGCAGCCTCGAAGGCACGGTCCGCATTGGGCTTGGGAACCGGCACCGAGTGCGCATCGGGAGCGGAACCCGTATTGACCGAGATGTAACCACCGGCTTGGATAATGTGATCCAGCGCTTCACGGCTGACCACCAAATCGCGCAGAATCGGGAAAGCCCGCGAACGGTACGGCTCTACCGTAATCGTGTCGCCATCCTTGAAGGTGCGCATGTGCAACTGGCAGGTGGTGGTGCGGTTCTTGTGCGGGCCGTGGGGCACGCCGTTGATGACGATACCGCACATCCCGCAGATACCCTCACGACAGTCCGAATCGAAGGCAACTGGTTCCTCACCTTGAGCGAATAGCTGCTCGTTGAGGATATCCAGCATCTCCAGGAAGGAAGCGTCCTCGGATATGTCGGTAAGGTGATATTCATGGAGCGCGCCCTTGTCGGACGGGCCCTTTTGACGCCAAACTCGTAATGTAATGTTCACTTGTAACTCCGTTGCTTCAGCTGGATATCTTTGTAAATGAGGTCCTCTTTGTGCAGGATTGGCGCAGCCCCCTCGGAGCCGCCATATTGCCAAGCCGCCACATAAAGGAACTCGTCATCGTGACGCAGCGCTTCGCCTTCCTCCGTTTGGGATTCAGCACGGAAGTGACCACCACAGGATTCCTTGCGGTGCAGGGCATCAATACACATGAGCTCACCAAGTTCCAGGAAGTCCGCCACGCGGCAGGCCTTTTCCAGAGACTGGTTCAGTTCATCGGCACGTCCGGGAATGCGCAAGTCCTTCCAGAACTCCTCGCGCAACTCACGAATCTCTGTGATAGCTTCACGCAAGCCCGCATCGGTACGTTCCATGCCGCACTTTTCCCACATAATGTGGCCCAGGCGCTTGTGGAAAGAATCGACCGACTGAGTGCCTTGAATCGCCATCAAACGATCCACCTTGCTGTTCACACGCTCCAGAGCTTCCTGAACGGCAGGATTATCCTGGCTCAACTTCGGCATAGCGCCGTGAGACAGGTAGTCCGAAATCGTGGCCGGCAACACGAAGTAGCCGTCAGACAAACCTTGCATCAAAGCGGAGGCGCCCAAGCGGTTCGCGCCGTGGTCCGAGAAGTTTGCCTCGCCCGCCACGTACAGGCCTTCGATGTTGCTCATCAGGTCGTAATCGACCCACAAGCCGCCCATCGTGTAGTGCACGGCGGGGTAGATACGCATTGGCACTTCGTAAGGATTGTCTCCGGTAATGCGCTGGTACATATCGAAAAGGTTGCCGTACTTTTCCGAAACCTTATCCCGACCCATGCGCTCGATAGCCTCGCTGAAGTCCAAGTAGACGCCACGAGCCACGCCGTTAATCTTCGGTCCGACGCCACGGCCTTCGTCACACATGTTCTTGGCCTGACGGGACGCGATATCACGGGGCACCAGGTTGCCGAAGGAGGGGTAGATACGCTCCAGGTAGTAGTCGCGATCGTCCTCGGGGATTTCACGAGGATCCTTGGTGCAGTCCTCCGCTTTCTTCGGTACCCAAATCCGGCCGTCATTACGCAGCGACTCACTCATGAGCGTCAGCTTGGACTGGAAGTTGCCATGCTGCGGAATGCAGGTCGGGTGGATTTGGGTGTAGCAGGGGTTAGCCATATAGGCGCCGTGCTTGAAAGCCTTCCACGCCGCAGAAACGTTGCAACCCATCGCGTTGGTGGACAGGAAGAACACGTTACCGTAGCCACCGCTGGCCAAGACCACCGCGTCAGCAATCCACGTTTCAACCTTGCCGGTTGTGAGGTCACGGGTCACGATACCGCGCGCCTTGCCGTCCTTGATGATGAGATCCATCATTTCGTGGCGCTCGTGCGATATGACCGTGCCGGCTTTAACCTGGCGGCTCAGAGCCTGGTAGGCGCCAATCAGCAGCTGCTGACCTGTCTGGCCACGCGCATAGAAGGTTCGCGCCACCTGCACGCCACCAAAGGAACGATTGTCCAATAAACCGCCGTATTCGCGGGCGAAAGGTACGCCTTGGGCGACGCATTGGTCGATGATGTCGGCAGAGACTTCCGCCAGACGGTAGACGTTATTTTCTCGGCTGCGGTAGTCGCCGCCCTTGACCGTGTCGTAGAACAAGCGGAATACGGAGTCATTGTCGTTGCGGTAGCCCTTAGCGGCGTTGATACCGCCTTGGGCGGCAATCGAGTGCGCCCGGCGGGCTGTGTCTTGATAGAAAAACGCGTCAACGTGGTAGCCAAGCTCGCCTAAGGAGGCAGCCGCAGCGCCCCCGGCCAGACCGGTGCCGACCACAATGATATGCAGCTTGCGTCGGTTAGTGGGGTTCACCAGACCGCCGCGGAACTTGCGGGTAGACCAGCGCTCGGCGATAGGAACATCCATCGGCGCCCTAGTATCGGCGATTTTTTCGCCTTCGGTGTAGTAACCGTCAATCAGTTCAGTCATTATCTTTCCTTACCTTCCTTACGCCAGCATCGGCATTCCGGCGAGAATAGCCACCGGCGGAGCCAGGAACATTGCGAACACCAGCAGGCCAACCAGGCCCGAAATAATCTGAACTGCATACTGGGTGTTGCGACGCAACCAGCCAATGGTTTGTAGTGCAGACCACACGCCGTGGGAAATGTGTAGGCACAGCGCCCCCACCGCGATGGCGTAAACCAGCACCATCCACCAATTCGAGAAAGTCGTAAACATCATGGCGTAGGGATTGCCTTCCATTACGGAGATAATCCCCGGCCCAGCGGCATCAACGACATTGCCCGCCGGATCCAGAAAGACCTGGTGGGAAGCGTAGGCGGCCGCATCGCCGACCTTGACAAACTTCATGGTGAAGTGAGACAGGTGAAAAATCGCAAACAGCAACAGGATGATGCCGCCCCACCTGACGGTGCGTCCCGCGTAAGCCGTCGCTAGCGACTTCTTAACCATGTAGCGAGAACCGCGCGCTAAGCTGGCTCGACGCCACAGGGCGATAGCGGAAATAATGTGCACCAGGGCGAAAACTATCAGCAAAACCCTGAGAATCCACAACAGCCCTTCATAGGGCAGTATGGGCATGAGGAATGTGCGCAAATGCAGCGCATAATCGTTGTAAACGGTTGCCCCGAGGAACACCTTTAGGTTCCCGTAGGCATGCAAAATCACGAACCCCACAAAAAACACGCCAGTGATTGCCATGGCTTGTTTGATGATAACGGTGGTCTTGATTGCTTTGTTATCTGTAGTAAGTGTTGTATTGGCCACGGAGTCGAGCCTATAAGATTTTCTGAGCACGACTTGGCTGAATTGGATTAAGGGTTTCATTTCACTTCCCCGGATAGGGTCTCGAACTGCGCATTTACCTGGTTACTCAGGCCGAAAGTCCCTATTTATCCCGGGGTGTGGGCTCGCGCGTGTCCAACGGGGTCATAATTTTTACGAAACATTGGAGTTAGAAAAACATTTTCACCATGATTAGGCCGTTCTCGGTTGGTTCTCGAAACCAGAACGGCAACCGCGCCCACATCTGGAAACCTTGACTCCCATAGAGAGCTTGGGCTGCCGTGTTACTGGACCGGACCTCCAACACTGCTCCCGCATAGCCCCGGGCGCGTCCGCGGCGTAGGCCGTCTGTCAGCAGCTGCCTGGCGTAGCCTTTTCCCCGCCAAGCCGGTCGAGTCGCCAGTGAGAGAACCCGTATCAGCCTGTCCCCCCGATCCGTGGAAGTAACCGCTTGGTTACGCTCAGCAGGAGGAAGGTCGCCGACAGGAATGCTCATTTCCCCAAAACCCCACACGGCCCATGCCACGAATTCCTCAGATTCGCCGAAACTCAATCGAAAGCTGATATCTGGCTGCGCCAGCAGAGACGCCAAGGATTCCCGGTCCCACGCGTCAGATGCGAAGCACTCCTGTTCGGCGTGTTCCAGGTCTGCCGCATCCTCAATCGAACCGTCACGGATCATGGTTCACCAGTGAATTCAACGCTAGCTATGGCTTTTGTTGGATATCCGGCCGGCGCAGATACTGCGGCTCGGTACTCAGTGAAGCCAGTTCCCGTTGTCCCTCCGCGTCTCCGTCCGCCCCGTTCACCAGGGAGTTCGCCGCCCTCGCCAGGTCCGCAAAACGTACCTCCACGGTCTGACCCGTGACCTGGGTGGCAGCGTTGCCGACCAGGAAAACCCCTTCGTCGGCAAACCCCGCAAAGTCGCGGTCCCACCCTTGGGCGACGCCCTCCAGAAGGGAGGCAGGACCAACCCAATCGGTCCCGCATTGCGTCAAGCGTCCGTCCGTCAAACCGGGTTTGAACAGCCCGGCATAGACTTCGTGGCGGCGGGCATCCATCAGGGACACTATCCAACGCGGCGTCTGCCCCTGAGTCTGAGCTGGACAGTCAGCGCCAGAAAGCACCTGAGCGGCAGCCTGCGCCTGGAGGAGCAGCTCATCCACCCCGACCACCGGGATATCCCAGGCAAAACCTAAGGTCCGAGCCGTAACCAAGCCAACCCGCAGCCCGGTAAACGGGGCAGGTCCTCGCGAAACCACAATTTTTTGCGGTCTGCCGCCTTCTCGAACCACGTCAGTAACCAGGGACGAAAGGGCTTCCACTTGGGCTTTTCCGTCAGGATTCACCTTCACCAGCACATCGCTGGGCTTCTCGGAATTCACCAGGGCAACCCCCGCCCCGGCACAGGTATCGATAAACAGGTAACTCACAGGGACAATCCTAATGCGCTTCGCCCTCAGAACCGTTCACCGCTAAAGTCGGAATCGCGGAAGTCGGGGCAGAAGTCGGCACCATAATGAGTTCCGGGTCAGGCAGGGAGAGCACTTCAGCGACATCTTCCGTGCGGGATTGCCAACGGAAAGTCAACCACACCACCAACAGCGCGACACCGACAATGGCAACAGCGAGGATGACCACCCACACCAAGGTGTTGTTGTTGGTTGGCAGGGTTTCCACAGTCGGCGTGGGGGTGGGGCTGACAGTTCCCCACCAGGACTGCACCGCTTCTTGCACCTGCACCAAAGTCACCTCTCCGACAACGCGGGCACGCGCTGCATTAGATACCGGCAGCAAACGTTCCTCGTTCAAAATAAACCAGCCACGAACGATTGGGTCATAAACGGGACGGCTGGAACGGGCAGAATCCGGCGACGTTGCCAGCAAAGCATGAGCTAAATCAGGCAGCACATAGCTGGCGCCGGGAGCCTCCGACCGGACGGGCAGGTGAGAATTTTTCGGTTCCGGAACATACCCGCCCGCAACCAGCGAGTTATTGTCTCGCGAGTTCGAGGTGGGTTCAGGTACCCCCGCGGTAGCTTTCGGAGCCAAAGTCTCTACGTGCGCTGGGGGAGAAAGGGGATAAAGGTCTTTTTCGTCCGAGACATAGACCACTACCCCAAGTTCTCGATCATCGATGCTCACCGGGGCGACCCACATGTCAATCGGTGTGACCGCACTGTCTGGATTGTAGGTGCCGCGCAGCATCCGAGCAGACCAAGTCACTACCTGGGTCGGAGTTCCCACCTCAATCGGGGCTTCCGGGGGAACCTTTACACTATCCGGGAGGTATTCCCGCAATGATTGTCCGAAAGCGGCGGCCTTGGTGTTAAACCAAACGCGGACATCGTCAGGGAGGTCACTCTTGGCGCTTCGCGGCAGCTGTCCCAACGCACCTGGAACACTCCCGGTAACAACCTCGTCCGTGGTATCAGTCGGGTGAGTGGGCCCGGGGGCGGCTTGCCCAACACTGGGCGACGCGAAACTCATCACCGCCGCGCTCAGCAGGACGAGGACCCAGCCCAGAAAGGCCTTGTACCCGCGGCGCACCTGAAAAACTTTCGGCATCGGCTTTCCTATCAGCCTATTTACAAATCCGCCCCGGGCTGGCAAGCGTCTGGGGCAACACCGGATTTCACACTTGCATCTGCCTGCGCACGCAAAGCCTCCCACTGCTGCACCAAACCTGACAGATCCCAATCCCCTTCCAGACTGCGAAAGACAACTTGACAGGTCGTATCATCGGGCAGGTCCACGATAGTTCCCGTAACGGGAGCAGCAGCGCTCTCTGGACGGCACAAGGACAGCTTCAGGCAGTGAGCACTGAGCCCCTCCACCTTGTCAGTACCCCATTCGACCACCACCACCGCGGTCTCTAGCGCCGATTCCAAATCCAGAGTTTCCACATCGTCCCCGCCCATCAGACGATAGGCATCCACATGAACCAAGTTCGGTCCCGGCACATCGGGGGATTTCGTGTGACTGCGGGCAATGATGAAGGTTGGAGAGGTAACCCGCTGGTTGACGCGCAAACCGGCGCCGATACCTTGGGTCAAAGTGGTTTTTCCAGCGCCCAGCTCACCTTCCAGAATCACCAAATCGCCGGCTTGCAGAAATGGGACCAGGGCTTGGCCCAACAGACGGGTATCGTCAGCGGACCTCGTTTCGACTTCCAGCAAAAGGTTCCCCTCGCGGCTCATCGTTCCTCCTCAGTTATTCAACAGCCCTTACGTTAGCTCGAGGCTCAGCGGTCTGGCTGGTCCTCAACATAAACCCGCGGCACGTTGGGGGAAATACCGGTAATGACTTCATAGTTGATGGTATCGGTCCACTCTGCCCAGTCGTCGGCGGTCGGAAGCGAGGGAACTCCTGGAATCCCCCCGAACAAGCGGTCCTTGGCATCGCCAAAAATAATCGCCAGCTCCCCCGGCTCGACCGGACAAGGAACAGGGATGCCGGAATCGTCCACAGCCGGACCCAAATCAACCACGATCTGATCCATCGGAACCCGCCCGACAATCGGCGCGCGCCGGCCTTTAATCCAGGTTTCACCGCGATTCTTTGCCAAGCGATGCAAGCCGTCGGCGTATCCAATCGGCAGCAGAGCCAACCAGCGTGGCCCCGGTGCCACCCATTCACCGCCGTAAGAAACCGCAGCGCCTTTCTCAACCCTTTTAACCTGAACCACGTTCGTTTCCAGTCGCATCACCGGACGTACTCCCAGCTGCCACGACGACGCAATTTCGGGATTCGGACTCAGCCCATATCCCGAAATTCCCACCCTGACCAGGTCATAGTGGCTCTCGGGATACCAAATGATTCCCGCGGTAGCAGCGATGTGGCGCAATCTCGGGCGCAAACCCGCCTCTTGGGCAACCCCCCAAGCCCAGTCGAAGGTCCTCAGCTGCGACTTGGTGAAAGTCTCCGCAGCGGCCGTGTCTTCATCCGCGCGCGCCAAATGTGACCAGATAGCACTGACTTCAATGAGCCCGGCACGTTCCCGAGCCCGTGCCAGCTTGCACAGCACCGGAAAATCTTGATCAGTGGCTCCGGCTCGGCACAGTCCTGTATCGACTTTCAGGTGTACCCGGCAGCGCAGTCCGGCCACGTCGCAGGCACGCGAAACCTGATCCAGCTGGTCCAAGGTAGAGACAGAAATGTCGATTTCCGCTTTCACGACCTGTTGCAAATCCGTTTGCGGGGTGTAGAGCCAGGTCAGTATGCGGGGGCGCGCGGCGGTGGGCAGTCCCATCGCGGCGGTCTGATACAGACGCGAACGCATCATGGCCGAAGTGGGCGTGTCGACCAGATGGTCACGCGCAACGCCTTGCTTGTCTAGGTATTTGCGCAGCTGGAAAGCCTCGCTGGCTTTGGCGACGCCCAACCATTCCGCACCGGCACCGAGTGCTGCCAGCGCCATGCGCTCGATACCGTGTCCGTAAGCATTAGCTTTCACGATTGCCATTTGTTGACAGTTCGGGGCAAAACGACGCATCTGGGCGAGATTTTCCTGATATGCACTGAGATTCACCACAGCACGTACCGGCCATTGGGGAACATCCACGTTGGTCATAATCTTCCTTTACAAAATTGTTTTCGCACTTCCTAGTTTGTCACGTTTAGTGGGACCGGGATAGTTTATAGCCCCGCCAAAGCCCGGGGAATCGCCTGGATAATGGCGGTGGCACGAGGGGTGGGCGCGGCTAAACGGCCCGCTTCGGCGTGCAGCCAGGCCGCAACAGCCGCCAATTTCCCCAAATCCAAAGATTCTCCAGTGGTTTCGGTGCGGGCATTCGCCGCGGCGAAAACATACCCCAGAATTCCTGCCAGCACGTCCCCGGAACCCGCCGTCGCCAAGTCTCGGGTGCCGTGAGTCAGGGAATAAACCTGACCTTCCGGATTGGCAATAGTGGTGGTGGGTCCTTTCAAAAGAACAGTGGCGTGCGTATCCGCAGCAAGCTGTGAGGCCCAGTCATAAGGATTGGCATCGATGGTTTCCCGGGTGGTTTCCTGACCGAGCTGGGCGGCCAACGCAACCGCCTCCCCGGCATGAGGTGTCAGCAGGCAGTTTGCGTCAGGTTGGATTTCCGTCCCAATCAGTCCCAGCGCGCCGGCATCGAGAATCACCAATTCGCCGGGGTCGCGCCGACGCCAAGCGTCGAGCATTTGTTCGCGATGCTGCGGCGAGCCCGCCGCAAAACCGGGACCGATAATGCGGGCTTGGCACCGGCCTTCTCCCAGTACGACTTCCGGGCAAGCCTGTATCACTACCGACTGCACCGAGGGTTCACCGAGGTAGCGTAGGAAAGACTCCCCCGCATTCAAGGCGGCAGCGGTAACCAAGACTCCCGCTCCGGGATAGCGCGCGGATCCAGCCATTACGCCCAAAACTCCGCGTGAATATTTGTGATCCGCAAAGTGCGGCCAAGGCCACAGTTCGCGCACGTCAGCGCGTTCGATCAGACCGACATCGGGCTGCATTGTCTGCTGGGGCAGTCCGATGTCCTGAACCTGCAGGCAGCCTATCGTGAGCGCACCGGGACCGACCAACATTCCAGTTTTCGCCGCCCCCATCGTCACGGTCAGGTCAGCTGGCAGCGGTTCTTGATTCGGACCCAAATCAGCGCCGCGGTACAGATCCAGGCCCGAGGGATGATCACAGGCCACCACCAGGGGCACTGACCCCTCCGGCCATTGGCTGAGCCACTCGCTGATGCCCCGGACCAGGGATAACGCGGGTTCTCGCAGGGGGGGACGGGCTCCAATCCCGATAATCGCATCAATAATGGCAACCGGTTTCCACGCCTGTAGCGCGTGCAGAGCCTCCCCAACTGTCTCGGGCAGCACACTGGGCCAAAACTCCACCCCGGCTTGTCGCGCGGCCGCCGCACCGCGCTCGTGAATATGTTTCGAGGTCGGCAGGACCGCGACCGGATAGCCGCGCCGCCGCAGATACGCCGCCCCGTACAGGCCATCGCCACCGTTGTTACCAGCTCCGACCAAAACCAAAATACGCCGGCGTCCCCGGGGAACCGATGACACGGTAATGTCTGCCTCAGCTCCGGACAAGGCTCGGTGCGTGTGATGAGCCAGCGCGTAGGCAGCCCGTCGCATCAGCGCGTCCGCGCCTTGCTCTCGGTCAGCCTGCGCGACCAGAGGTTTTTCCGTTTGTGCAATCAAATCCGGCGCATATCCCCAAATCACGATTTCAGCCTAGACGAAAATTGGCATTGAGTCAGAGACTTAGATTGCGCTTGCGGTTTTCAACCGGCAGGAAAACTAGGTAATCTTAAAGCCAGGAAATCCCGATGCCTCTAAAGCGGGGTCACTGTGTTCATGAAAGGTAGCCATGTCAAAAAAGGACAGCCTCCAGCTGTGGCTTCTTTCCACCCCAAAGCGCCTCGTCGCAGGGATGTTTCTGCTGGCTGGCGCGGGGATTGCCCTGGTGCTGGTGACGCTATTTATCGTCGCGCCGCAAATTGCCGCTATGCCTAATCAGGATCCCTCTGAGACGAGTCGCTCTCAATCTGCCGAAAAGTTTTCATCCGCGCTTCTCGTGGAAGTCACCGGCCCCGATTTCCGTACCAACTCCACTTTGAGAATGGGTCAGGAGAAATCGACCTCCGCAGAAAACCCCGATTCGCCCTCGCAGACGGACACCACCGCGCAGAATTCAGAAACTCCCGATTTTCACTCGGCAGCGCTCAATCTCGAGGGTGTTCAAGACCTCAAGTATCCCAAATCATTCAACAACGTTTCCGAGGTGACTACCCGGGCCACCCCGAACCGCGCCCAGAAACAGACCCCGACGCCCAACCGTTCCGCTGCAGCGAACCTTAAGAAAGATACCATCGAGTCTGGCGACCCGGTACAGTTCACCGGAATGCAGGCTTTCTTTAAGGATTTACAGGGCGGAAATTTCGGCGCTATGCAGCGCAGTTGCTGGCTGATTACCCCGGAAGTGTTTACCGACCGTTACACGACTCCGCCCGCCCAAAAGGCTCTGTTGCACGCCTTGTCGCAAACCCCGAAAGCTACCGATGAGGGCGTGTCTTGGACAGACTCCAGCGTGGAGGTGCGAGCCAGCTGGAGCCAGTTAGGTGCCCGGTATTCCTGCCCAACGGCAATTTATGGCGGCAAAATGGATTCGGTCACCCCGGAGGACGTGTCTTACCTGCTGGCACGCATTATGGCTCGTTCCAGCTATCCATTCAATGGTGCCGACTCGGAAGAAAACTACCCGACCTTGTGCGAGAAATGGAGCCCTCCGCCAGGCATCACGAAATACACTCCGGAGGCGGCCCGGAAACTGCGCTATAACGAAGAAGGACGCCTGGACGACGACACTTTCAAGACTTTGCAGGATTTACGCTCCGAGTCCATTCACCTCTATGCAGTAAAAAACACCTACCCCATGTATATCCGAGCGGCACACTCGCAGTTAGAAGAACCTTCCGCGTACTTTTTCCGCGACAAGGATGGCAGTTTGTGCTTGGGGTCGGTGGTCAAAAAGTCATGAGGGACAATTTCGGCGCTCCCACCACCGAGTTGATGGAGGAATTCCTGACGGATCCTCACGGCACGCAAGAGAAACTGCGTGATAGTCAGTACGGTTCGGCGATGCGAGAGATTATGGCCGCCCGTCCGCATCAGGTTTCCCCAGGTCTCGAGGAGACCGCCTCGCCTTTCGTCATGTTCACCAGGGAACAGTGGTCGGCCCTGTCGGATCAGACTCCTCTGCCGCTGACCCAGGCTGACGTGGAGCGTTTGCGCGCTTTGGGCGACCCTATCGACTTGGCTGAAGTAGACGCGATTTATCGTCCTTTGACCGCCCTGCTTCAGATTTATGCCGCTGGAACGACCAAGATTCGCTCCCGGCGCGCTGATTTCTTAGGCGAATCCGCGGTTCAGCACACTCCCTTTGTGATTGGGGTGGCCGGTTCGGTAGCTGTGGGAAAGTCCTCTCTGGCTCGGCTGTTGCGCGAGTTAATGAGCCGTTGGCCAGGCACTCCGCGGGTTGATTTGGTCACAACGGACGGATTTCTGTACCCCAATGCTGAGCTGGTGGCGCGCGGAATCATGAACCGCAAGGGTTTTCCTGAGTCGTACGACCGTCGTGGACTGCTGCGTTTTCTGGCAGCGGTAAAATCTGGGGCTCCCGAGGTAGCCGCCCCGGTATATTCGCACGTCACCTACGATATTGTGCCCGGTAAGACCCAGATGGTTTGCGCCCCGGACGTCCTCATCTTGGAGGGGCTGAACGTGTTAGCCCCGCCTTTGATTGCCAACGGGAGCAAAAATTCCTTGGCAGTGTCGGATTTCTTTGATTTCTCCATCTATTTGCACGCCCGCCCCGCGGACATCGAGCAGTGGTATCTGTCACGTTTCCGACAGTTACGCACGACCGCTTTCAAACAACCCGACTCTTTCTTCCGTGAGATTGCCGCCTGGACTGATGAACAGGCAGAATCTCATGCCCGCCAAATTTGGCGTGAAGTTAACCTGAAAAACCTCCAAGAAAACGTGGCTCCGACCCGTTCTCGTGCCACCCTCATCCTCGAGAAAGACCCTGACCACCGCGTGCACCGCCTGCACCTGCGAAAGATTTAGGCTCCGTCCCACTTCGCCGGCCTCACCAGGACGTTCCGTTCACTCCTCCGATTCGCTACCGGTCGATTCTTCTGGTGAATCGGAGCGACCCGACTGAAACCGCCGCTGCAAACGGGCGACCAAACGGTCCAGCAAGAGACTGAGGACTACTCCCCCGACCATCCCTACCAGGGTCGCTAAGAGCGGATGAATTGGCCCCAGGATACTCCCAGAAGCAAAACCGATAGACATTCCGTAGAACACCCAACAGATTACGGCAGCCAGGTCGGTACGTATGAAACGGCTGTAAGGAAAACCGGTCGCTCCGGCGCACATATTGACCGCCACTCGCCCGCCGGGCACAAAACGCGCCGCAAAGATGAAGGACGTGCCGCGCTTGTGCAAAAGTTTCGCGGTTCGTTCGAAAGCCTGTTCGCCCTTCCCGTCCCGCCACGATTTGATGCGCTGCATATGAATACGTGTCCCCAGGAAGAAGGCGAAGGAATCACCCAAGGTCGCTCCGATGACGGCACACAGAAAAATGCCGGGTAGCGCAACCACGTGGCCGGGAGAGGCGAAATACCACGAGGTTAATCCGATGACGATTGACTCGGCGGGCACCGGCGGGAAAAAAGCATCCGTAAAGCACAGACCCGCTAAAACCAGCAAAGCCAGAGGGGAACCGGCAAAGCTGTGAATCCATTCCGTGATGGTTTGCGAAACCGGCACCCAACCGCCATCCCCGCCCGCTGTGAGCAGCAGGGACAGGGCGGAAACCGCGTCAGGAAGCGCCGGGGTCAGCATATTGCCCGCAAGGCTCTATTCCACCGTGACCGACTTGGCCAGGTTACGCGGCTGGTCCACGTCGTATCCCAGGTGTCCCGCCATCCGCAAAGCCAACAGCTGCAACGGAATCACGTCCACCAGAGGACGCATCAAGGTGGGAGTGGGAGGCACCCGCCACACCACATCCGCAAACTCGTTTACGGAGTCGTCCCCATCTTCGGCCACCACCAGAGTCACGGCCCCACGCGCCCGGACTTCTTCGATATTGGACACGACTTTGCGATGCAACTCGGGTCGACGCGGAGTGGGAACAATAATAACAACCGGCTGCCCGGACTCTACCAGGGCGATAGGACCGTGCTTCAGTTCCCCGGCCGCGAAGCCTTCGGCATGCAGATAGGCGATTTCTTTCAGTTTCAGCGCCCCTTCCAGTGCCACCGGGAATCCGACATGACGCCCCAGGAAGATAACCGAATTGATGTCGTCAAGGTTAGCGCCTAAGTCAGCCGAGCCGGCATAACGGTCCAAGACAGTTTGCATTCGCGCCGGCATCTGACCAAGTTTTTCCAGGTAATCCTCGATTTCGTCGGCATATTTGTTGCCGCGGACCTGAGCCAGGTACAAACCTAACAGGTAGCACGCCGCAATCTGGGCCGTGAACGCCTTGGTGGAGGCCACCGCGATTTCCGGTCCGGCGTGGGTCAACAGTACCGCGTCGGCCTCGCGAGAAATCGTAGAGCCGGGCGTGTTCACGATGGCCAGGACCCGCGCCCCTTGTTCGCGGGCGTGACGGATGGCCATAATCGTGTCCATGGTTTCCCCGGACTGCGATATCGCCACCACCAGGGTGCGCCGGCTCACCACCGGGTCCCGGTAACGAAACTCATGTGCCAGTTCGACCTCACACGGAATCCGGCACCAGTGTTCAATAGCGTAGCGGGCCACCTGCCCGGCATACGAGGCCGTACCGCAAGCCACAATGATCACCGAAGTGATGGAACGAAACACTTCGGCTTCAATCCGCAGTTCGTCCAAGGTCAGTGCCTCGGCGGCGTCCAGCCGTCCCGCAATGGTGTCCCCCACCGCCCGGGGCTGTTCCCGGATTTCCTTTTCCATAAAGGTGTCGAAGCCTTCTTTGGTGACGCGGTCGGTCGCGAAATCGACTTCAAAAGCCCGTTTGCTCTGGGCGGGATCCTGGGCGATGACTTCCAGGCCTTGCGTGTGCAGGATTTCGTTGCCCTGCTGGTCCATAACCAGCACTCCGGCCGGGGTCACGACCACGACTTCATCCTGACCGACTTCCAGTGCCTGTTTCGTACGCGCCGCGAAAGCCAATACGTCAGAACCGAGGAAGTTCGTCCCTTGTGACAACCCCAGTACCAGCGGAGACGACCGCCGCGCTGCCACAATCACCCCTGGAGCGTCCGCGTGCTCCACTAACAGGGTGAACGAGCCTTCCAAATCTCTGGAGACCTTCAGCATCGCCCGCGCCAATCGGGTCGCTCCTGCCGCGCAGCTCAGGTTCGGATCCAGGCTGTGCAAGGGAATAGTACCGGGGGTAATCGGCTGTTCGCCAGCGCTTTCGGCAGAGTTTCCGCCCGGTTCGGCCAAGTATGCGCGCTCCAGCAGGTGAGCGACCACCTCGGTATCGGTTTCGCTGACGCATTTGATGCCCAGGGTTTCCAGGTGGGCGCGGTAAGGTTCCGCGTTCTCGATGATGCCGTTGTGTATCAGCACCAGTTTTCCGTCATAAGACAGGTGGGGGTGGGCATTGTCACGAGTGACGCCCCCATGCGTGGCCCAACGGGTGTGCCCAACCGCGGTGGTGGCGTTGGGTAAAGGGCGCTTTTCTAAAGTTTTGCGCAGTTCGGAAAGTTTTCCAACTTCCTTTTCAACCTTAATTTCGGGGCTCACGCTGGTCGCGTCAACCACCGCGATTCCGGCTGAATCATAGCCGCGGTATTCCAGGCGGGACAGCCCCTCCAGGACAGTTTCCTCAGCTACCTTGGCGCTCTGGGACCCGACAGCACCGACAATTCCACACACATTTCCTCGCTTTCGCGGCGCGTTTTTACAGCGCTAATAGTTCCTGCACTCGGTTAGCGAGGGTTTGAGCCTCCGCATCGGCCTGTTCCTGAGTTGCGGCTTCTACCATGACCCGAACCAGAGGTTCCGTACCGGAAGAACGCAACAGAACCCGGCCCGTCTCCCCCAGGCGCGCTTCCGCCTGCGCGACATCCTGGGCCAAGCGCGGGTCGTCCACGCGGGTCTTGTCCACTCCGGGCACATTAATCAGGGTTTGGGGCAGCTTTTGGATAGGCGACACAAGTTCGCTCAGAGGGGCTTGGTGGGAGGCCACAGTCGCCGCTACCTGCAGAGCGGTGAGGATACCGTCGCCGGTGGTGGCGTAGCGGGCATTGATAACGTGTCCGGACTGTTCCCCGCCCAAAATGTAGCCGTGAGCGCGCATTTCCTCCAATACGTAGCGGTCCCCTACCGCGGTGGTGGGGGTCTTGATGCCCGCCTGCTGCATCGCTAAACGCAGCCCGAGATTACTCATCACGGTCAGCACCAGGGTGTCCTCAGTCAATATTCCTGCCCGATGCATATCCAAGGCCAGCATCCCCATGATTTGGTCACCATCAACCAGGTTGCCGACACCGTCCACTGCCAGGCAGCGGTCCGCGTCACCGTCAAACGCCACCCCGAAGTCCGCCCCGGCGGCTACCACCATGGATTTCAGCTGCTTGGGGTGGGTCGAACCGCAGTTCAGGTTGATGTTGCGCCCATCGGGAGAGGCGTTAATCACCACGACGTCCGCGCCGGCTTCGCGTAGCGCCCGCGGACCGATTTCTGAAGCCGCCCCGTTGGCGCAGTCCACTACGATTTTCAGCCCGTGCAAAGAT
Source organism: Mobiluncus sp. (assembly GCF_985070215.1). Classification (NCBI taxonomy): domain Bacteria; kingdom Bacillati; phylum Actinomycetota; class Actinomycetes; order Actinomycetales; family Actinomycetaceae; genus Mobiluncus; species Mobiluncus sp. Next base: position 15,567 of record NZ_CFKZQR010000015.1, read on the forward strand.
ACCGGAACCGTGTCTACCAGGTGATTGACATAGGCGTCGTCGGCGGCTTTACCGTTGGCCACCACGTCTCCGACCCCGGAACCGAGCGGCCGTTCCCAGTTCTGGCCCAGCATGGCTTGGACCCGGTCCTCCATTTCGTCAGGCAGTTTGTAACCGCCGCGGGCAAAAAACTTGATGCCGTTGTCTTGCATCGGGTTGTGCGATGCGCTGATGACCACGCCCAACTCGATGTCTTGGGATTCCGTGAGATAGGCGACGCCTGGAGTCGGAATGACCCCGACCCTGGTCACGTCCATGCCGGCGCTGGACAGTCCCGCCGCTAGGGCGTGATCCAGGAATTGTCCCGAAACACGTGTATCGCGGCCAATGATGGCTCGCGGCTTGGCGGGTTCCTCTGGGATCAGGCGGGGACGTTTAATCCCGGTGCGTGATTCCGTCATCGCCGATTCGCGCTGCTCTTTCAACAAATCTCTCACGATGGGCATCTGACCGGTGGCCATAATTTTTTCTTCTACCACCAGGCGAGCCGCAGCCACTCCCAAGTTCAAAGCCAGTTCCGCGGTGATGTCTTCGTTGGCAAGTCCGCGAACTCCGTCAGTACCGAATAAACGTTGGGTCATCTACTGCCTCCTGTTGAACCATAAAAACCTTTCCCATTATTCCACGCCCGCGAGCAACCGCCACACCACCGACCCGCGGGGGGACTCCGGCTCGAGATGATTGGGTCACTGAAAGTGTGGAAACCCGAAAAAACTGCGCAACCCCGGGTACAATAGCGGATGCAATCATAAATTGCAATTACACGCTAATATGTATGAACTCGCATTCACTTATTCAAAGGAGAATAAATATGCATAAAAAGCGCATAGCCATATGCTCTCTACTTGCTCTTGCACTGGGAATCGGAACTCCCACGGCTGCATTTGCTTGTACCGGGATTATTGTCGGACCCGAACTGACTACTGATGGAAGTTTCTACTTTGGTCGTACAGAGGACCTGGAGATTAACCATAATAAGGCATATGTTATTCACGAGGCCGGATATTTTCAGCCAGGACAAACTATAGAGGATGTTTCCTACGGAACTGATGCTGGCTATCAATTTACATTTGCAAATCCTTCATATAGGTATAACGGAGTTAATGACACCACTCCCGAATACGGAATTTTTGATGAAGCTGGTTTTAACGAAAAAGGACTAATGGTCGATATGACCGTTTCTGCAAGCGCCAACGAAGCTGTTTTGGCTCAAGATCCACTTTTGGACGGGGAAGATGGTAGCCGTGTTGGCCTGACGGAGGCTATCCTCCCCACGGTTGTTTTGGCCACTTGCGACACCCCGGAAAACGCGGTGAGATTTATTGCTGACGAACTGGCAACGAAAGGGGCAGCGGAAGGTAATTCCCTGGTAGTAGCCAGCAAGAGCGACCTGTGGTACATGGAGATTTACACCGGACACCAATTCCTCGCCATGCGTTACCCGAAAGACAAGTTCTCCGTCTTCCCCAATACCTTCTGGATTAATGGCGTCACTTTGACCCCAGGGGAAACTACCAATAACTATGTTGTCTCCCAAGACGGCAATTACATCTTTTCAAAAGGTCTGTTCAGCACCGCTCAGGCGGCCGGAACTTTCAAGGGGGACGCAGCTCGGAATTATATTGAGGCGCGGGAATCTTACGCTGATCCAGAGGTAGGTCCGCGTAACGCCTCTCGTTCTGCCTCAGGAATCAAGACTCTGAACCCCAGCGCCCAAGTTGACCCAAATGGAACCGCCTTCCCCTTCCTGCAAAGCGCCGAAAAAAAGAGCATCTCACTAGAAATGGTTATGGACGCTACGCGCAACCGTTTTGGCAATCTCGGAAATCTTCCTGGGAATGACACCGGTGAGAAAGGTTACTATCCTATCGGTAACCGTAATGTGATGGAGGCTCATGTTTTCCAAATTCCGACTACTGCTACGGATAGTTTCCCTAGCGTAGAATATTTAGCTCTGGGATCCACGCTCACCTCTCCGTACGTGCCGTACTATTTGGATCAGACTACCGGTTTTTCCCCGGCAATGAATACGTCGAATGAGTACACTTCTAACTCGGTTTACTGGACCGCGATGGATATTTTGCACATGGTCGAGACGAATCGCTCTAAGTATCAACCCATAGTCAATGCCAAACTCTCGCCAGTTCAAAAAGAGATTCTGACTGCGACGAAAATGAGCGACGAGGGAGCGTCAGCGCGCACCGCGTGGAACACCAAAGCCGCCTCCAAGGCTTTTGCGGCTATGCAATCGGTACAAACTGAATTGCGGACTAAGCTGTTCCAAGACGGTTATACCTCCTCATCGGAGCGGGTACGTAAAGCAGGCTTATCAGGAGGGGAATTCCGTCTCACAGTTCCGGCTGGAGTCACGGATACCGTCTGGAAGCTCAGTTTTGATTCCAAATCGAAAGCCCTTACCATAGTTGATGCCTATGGGGAGCCTGTGGGAGTACCGGCCGGCGTACCTTTTGACATCACCATCAGGAAAGCCACTTACGAAAAGAATCCTGGTCTTACTCTGGACGGTCAACCTGTACGGGCGACTTTACAAGGTGACGTATATGTTTGGAAATACTCCACCACCGTAGGCCGCTACAGCGGTAAAAATCGCCAAGCCGTGGCAGCCAATCTGTCCAAGTCGTTCTTTACGAATGCTAAGACAGCCTTCATTGTGAATTCCCACTCTCCCAGCGATGCCATCAGTGCAGCGAATCTCTCACAAGGGAAAGCCCCAATTCTCTACACCCACGGAACCGGTCTCGACGAAGTGACTCAAACCGAACTCGCTCGATTGCACCCGCAGACAGTTGTCCTGGTCGGCGGAACCGGAGCGGTCAGCAATGCTGTGCAACAGACTGTGCGCACGCTGCTACCTTCGGCACAGGTGACGCGGATTGAAGGATCGAGTCGTTATGCAGTGAACGCGCAATCCGCAAATGAGTTTTCTCCGGATACAAACGCTATCGTGATTGCACCGGGACAAAACAGTATTACCGCAGTAAACGCAGTGTCCTTCGCGAAGAATCTCAACGCTCCCGTATTCCTGGTTTCCAGCCAAGAAGTTCCGCGAGAAATATCTGAGCAAATCAAACGCCTGAATAAAGTGAAGCAAGTCGTCATCGTAGGAAACGAGACCGATGTGTCCACTGCGGTGCAATCGAAACTGGATGAATTGACAGGAGTGAAGTCCTCTCGGCTGACTTCTCAGAATCAATTCCAAGTCAGCGCCGCGCTGGCGGGGAATATCTCTGAGCCACGGCAAGCCATTGTGGCCAGCGGCATAGATCCGGCCGATGCTTTGGTTGCTGCACCGCTCGCCCAGAGTCTCAATTTGCCGTTGGTACTTTCAAGTCCGGATAAACTTGACCCATCCGTGGTCCAGTACATCCAGGCGACGAAGTCCATCAAACAGGCGATTTTTGTCGGTGGTCCCGCTCCCCTCAGTCAGTCCCTTCGCGCACAGATGCAGGGGATTTTGAACTAGAGCACGGATTATCGAGGCGTTGTTATCACTGAGACAATGTCGCTCAGTTATCCGCATAAACAAATAAATGCAGCCGGGGTCACCGTATTGGTGTGCCCCGGCTGCATTTTGCGAATAGTATTCCCAACCCATTTGTGTGACTAGCGATAATCGGGATTGTTGGAGTTCCACCAAAATCGCTCGCGACCAAATCACACCCGAAACTTTGGTCACCTAAATGAATCCGAATTTAGTGGAACCCGGGTATTCCCGGGTTCCACTAAACTTTGTCGCAGGCAGCGATTAACGCTTCGAGTACTGCGGCGCCTTGCGAGCCTTCTTAAGACCAGCCTTCTTGCGTTCCACGGCGCGAGCGTCGCGGGTCAGGAAGCCGGCTTTCTTAAGCGCGGGACGGTTAGCGTCACGATCGATTTCGTTCAGCGCGCGGGACACGCCCAAGCGCAGCGCACCGGCCTGGCCGGAAATACCGCCGCCATCAATGCGAGCCTTGACGTCGAAACGCCCCTGCAAGTCCAACAGCACGAAAGGTGCCATGACCAATTGCTGGTGCAACTTGTTCGGGAAGTAATCTTCCAAGGTACGACCGTTGATAGTCCAATTGCCGTTACCCGGAACCAAACGCACGCGGGCTACGGCTTCTTTACGGCGCCCCAGCCCCATGCCTTTGTCAATGCGAGAATTCCCACGACCCGGTTCATCCTGGGCCGCCGGAGTCTCGGTGGTGTATTCGCTGGGGACATCCTCCAGCTCTTCGATTTCTGTAGTGGTCTTCGCCACGATACTCCTTGAGGTTTTGCGAACCGCGTTTATTGCGCGATTTGCGTGAGTTCAAAAACTTCCGGGTTCTGGCCGGCGTGCGGATGCTCCGGTCCGGCGTAAACCTTCAGCTTCGTCAATTGCTGTTTGGAGAGGCGGTTATGAGGCATCATTCCCTTAACTGCCTTCTCGATGATCTTTTCGGGTTGTTTTTCCCGCATTTCCTGGTAAGAGGTTGCCTTCAAGCCACCGGGGAAACCCGAGTGGTGGTAGGCAGTCTTTTCAGTCCATTTGTTGCCGGTCAACACGACCTTTTCCGCGTTGATAACGATGACATAGTCTCCGTTATCAAAGTTGGGAGCGAAGGTCGGCTTGTGCTTGCCGCGCAGCAAGGTAGCCACCTGGGAAGCCAAACGTCCCAGCACGATGCCGTCAGCATCTACTACGTGCCACTTCGCGTCAACGTCACCAGCCTTGGGTGAATAAGTACGCACTTCTCTAGCCTTCAATTCTTAATCGTCGGTCTCATCACTTTTGTGATGATGAAAGTTTGCGTGTGCCCCGGGATGACAGCAGTATGAGTGGGAATGGTCACCAACTCGAGGGCATACAACCGTTTAATACTAGCGATTTCGCCCGCGAAGGTCAAAAATAGGACTCCTGCACGGTGAGGGCTTGAGTAGCCGCTCTTCACTTGCACGTGTCTGGCGGCGCTCAGGACCGAGCCGCCCTAGTTGTGTTCAGGCGCCGCGTCCGCCGAAGGGCGAGTCTTGAGCTTGGACAGATCCCCGGTTAACACAGTCACCTGCTTGGAGAGGGAATCCGCGTCTTCGGAAAGTTCATTAACATCAGACTGAGCCTTGGTGACATTCACGCAATAATTCTCCAGGTTCTCCAGGACGACACCCGAGTCATTCGCCGCGCTAGAAATTGCCTCCGCTATATTACGCGTGACGGCGTTCTGTTCCTCAACTGCGGCCGAAATGGTGGTCTGGAAGTCATTGACTTGCAAAATTACTCCAGCAATTTCCTCGATTGCAGCGACCGCTTGCTGAGTTTTTTCCTGGACGTCATCAATCATCGCCACAATCTGGTTCGTTGCCTTGGCAGTTTCCGCAGCTAAATCCTTGACCTCGCTGGCGACCACCGCAAAGTCCTTTCCTGATTCGCCAGCTCGGGCGGCTTCAATAGTGGCGTTCAGGGCCAGCAGGTTCGTTTGAGAAGCAATGCTGGTCACCGTACCGATAACGGTCTCAACCTTCTGGGTGGAGTCCTGCAGTCGCAATATCGTTTCCTGGGTATTGCGGGAGACTTCGGTGGCCTCGTTGGCAGTGCGGGAAGCCTCCGCGGAGCTGGCTGAAATCTCCGCGATGGCGGCGTTCATTTCCTCAGACCCGCTGGCTACAGTTTGCAGGTGTGCGGCAATACCGTTGAGAGACTCAGCCGTCGATTTCGCTAATTCCACCGTTTCCGCGGCGTTTGAAGCAGCCGTAGAAGCGGCTTGAACCACCCGATTGGTTTGCGCGGCAGTCTTAGCTGCCAAGGTTTGCCCTTCGCTTAAAACATTGGTTAACTCATCTTGCGAGTAAGCCAAGGCTCGGAGCATGTCCGCAACTTCATCGTTTGAATTCGAGGTCAGTCGCGGGGTCAAATCACCATTTCGTAACGCCAGAAGCGAAGATTGTAGTTTATTGACGGAATCGACAATGCCCCGGCGCACCCGGTGCAAGATGAAGGCCACCACCAGGATGGCTACAACAATGTCGATGACGTGAATAACGACGTTTTTTCCAACCAAACCTTTAGTTTGCTGCAAAACCGTGTCGCTGAAGGAGGACACCGAGTTCTGCAGGGCATCTAATTCGGACAAGGTCGCGGCGATGATTGATTCGTCTGGAGCCCCGCCGCTGTTGCTGGTTTCCTCAACTGTTTGCCGATAGGACTCCAGGCTGGACACTGCCTGCGCAAATTGTTTCTGCAACTGCTCATCACGCAAACCGGACTGAGCGAAAATGTCTTGAGCGGTGTTCAAGTCGGATATAGCCTGCTTGATGGTCTCTGCAATCGGCTGGGGTTCCAGATTCTGGGTGGGATTATGGCTGGCAAACTCGTTTTGGATGTAATCGGATTGGCTCTGCCTGACCAGTTCGGAAACGGCACTGACCTGGTCTGAAACCAGGATTAAATCCTGATAGCCGCGAACCTTCCCATAATAAATATCGTCAGTTATAGCGGAACAAATCACGAACGAGGCGATGCCCAGGATTCCCACAATCCCCATCAGCAATACTTTTGTCAGTACATTCAGGCGCAGCTGAGATTTCATGTTCTTGCCTTGGCTGCTTTGCGATCTCGTCATGCTTCATTCACCCACTTGAACTGGGACAATGTCTTTTGGAGCGCTTCGAATTCCTGGGCGCTGAGCACCATGTCTTGGCTAGCTTCCTGCAACTCCTCAACTGTTTCTTCCGTCTTGGCTTCAATACGGTACAGGTTATCTGTAACTTGTGCGGAATCGTCTGACACTTCCGTCACGGTTTGGGCCATAGAGGAAATGGTTGCAGTTTGTTCTTCAATAGCTGCCGCCACGGTGGATTGATAGTCATTAATGTTTGAGATAATGCCGGTTATCTCGGTAATGGCCTCCATCGCCGCTTGAGTATCAGACTGAATCTTGGTGATGCTTTCAGACACTTCAACAGCGGCAGACTTGGTACCCAAAGCCAAATCTTTCACCTCGGAGGCCACCACCGCGAAGCCTCTCCCAGCTTCTCCGGCACGAGAAGCCTCGATGGTAGCGTTTAGCGCCAAAAGGTTAGTTTGTTCTGCCACCATTTTGATAGTTTCAATGACCGAACTGATTGCTTCGGAAGCCTTATCCAGTTCACCCATGACATCATTAGCCTGCGCGGTCAAAGTGGTGGCCTGCGCGGCTGATTTCGCGGCTGTTGCGGCATTAGTTGAAATCTCGGTGACGGCACTGCGCATCTGTTCGGTGGAAGCGGCCACATCACCAATCTGGGTACTGACTTCCCTGGCGTTACCAGCGACCGAAGCTACTGTGTCTTTAGCAGCACTCGCTTTCGCGGCGACGTCTTGGCTCTTTTCTCGCAGCCCTTCGGCGCCTGCCGTCGTTTCCGTGGCAGTACTAGATATTCCACTCAACAAAGCGCCCAGGTTCTTAACCGAGTCATTCAACAGCACAGACATCGCGCCAATCTCGTCGCGAGAAACCTGTCGTACCTGGTAGGTAAAGTCTTTCGCGGACAGGCGGTTCAGACCCTTGCTGATTTCCTTGGCGGAGCGAGAAATGGACAGGGACACCAACACGGAAACCAGCAATACCACCACTAAACCAACCAAGCTCACCGCTAAACCGATATTGGAGTTTATGGAAGTGATGGTGTTCAGTTCGGCAACGTCAGACTCATGTTTGTCAGTCAAGGAATTTCTCAGAGATTCCAACTGGCTTTCCATCTCTGTGCTGAGGCTGGCCAGTGTAACACCGTCCGCGTTAACGGGAATCTGGGCGGCCAAATCCTGGATGCGGGAAACAATTTCCCGCTGCTGAGAATCCAGCGAGGCCCCCTGCAATTTTGTGAGCTGAGTGGTGAAATCTTGGGTGGCCTGGTGATACTTGTCGTCATTCGCAACGCCGAGGGCAGCGCTGAAGCCAGCTTGTCTGACCTCCTGGAACTGTTGAGACATAGCAGAAAACTCGCGGGAAACCGCGGCAGTCTGGGCGTAGGTAGAGACTCTCCTCTGGGTCGCTACCGCTGACCCCCACGTAATCGCCACTACGGCAAGAGTGACCAGGAAACAAATTCCGCCGATTGACAGCAACTTCTTTGAAATAGATAAGCCCGCCTTGACCATGACGCCTCCTTAGTTCATTCTACAAGGTGTGGCAGGGACATTCTGCGTTTTCAAAACAAACGGCTGCGGTACGCAAGCCGGCTTGGTTCTGGCCTACCCTCCGGGTATTGGGCAGAGCGAGGCGAGTGTCTCACTGCCGCTTCTGCAGCGTCTGCTTAATCTCCGGAAAAACATCCCTACGCTCTCTCCCGGCCCGCAGCAGCACACACCAAAACCGAACTGGGAAAATCAGTCTTTTAGTTTGGAGTATTTAAACTTGTAGACCCCGTGCATGATGGTTCCATCCAGCCAACCTATCGGCTTGGCTGAGGTAACCTTTGCCACCAGAGCCGCCAAGGCGTTTTTACGCGCTACTGTGGCCACCGCCTGGGCTTCATCCAAATCAGCCCCCAGGAAATAGGTCGCTTTATGCCCGTAAATCATCGTCTTGCCAAACGTTTGACCGACTTTCAAGCCGACCAACTGGCTGAAGTCGTCCAGGTAGGCGGGCAAACCCGTTTGACTGAACTGCAAGAACAGCGGATCGTCCGTCGCGACCACCGCCCCGGCATCGTCTCGACGCATGAAAATGTGGATAATCTGAGGCGGCAAGCCAAAGCCATCACGCTCAAAACACCGCACCCGCGCCGCGCCGTCCTTTTCCTTCCAGCCGGTCATCAGTTCAAACTGAGTACGACAGGCGGCTTCCACCTCTTTTGCCAAATCCACCAGTTCGTTCGCGTCTTGGCCGAACAGCACTGCCCCGTGACCTTGCATCAGAATCGCCCTGGACCCGGTCTCACGCAGTGTAGCCAACACGGCCTTATGCAGTTTCCCCGTGGAAGGTAACCCGTAAGCTGCCGTCGGCAGGGCCGTCGACCCGATACGTTCTGCCAGCTCAGCTGGGATTTCCACCGCAGCACCGCTCACACTGAGAGCCGAGGCATAGGGCTGGTGAGTATGGATAATGAACTGGACCTCAGGCAATTCCCGATAGATTTCCGTGTGCAACCCGCGTTCCCCACTCGGCTTCAAATCCCCGGACCACTTGCCCTCAAAATCGACCTCTACCAGTTCTTCCGGGGTCATCGTCTCGTAGCCCCGCCCTGAAGGCGTAATGAGATAACGGTCATCACCGCTACGTTGAGACAAGTTGCCCCAGGTACGAGCCACTAAGCCTTCTCTCAGCAGAAGGCGCGCGGTATCGATAATCACATTTCCGGTTTTATCGTCTTGCCCAGTATTCCCGGTCATTTTTTGTCCTTTCCTCGCTACTGCGGCTGCCCGCGCCTGTTTATTTCTTGGTTGCCGGCTTCATCTCAACCTTTTGGAACACCCGCTCGAAACGGTTCAGCGCCTCGTCAATCAGTTCCGGGGTATATGCCGCGGAAGTGTACAGGCGCGAGCCGGCCAGAGTAATCAGCCCTTCGGCGGTGTAGGCCGCCCCCATGTATTCCATTTCTTTCTTACGTTTCGACGTTTCGTTCAAGACGTGCGGGATCGTCCACGGTTTACTCCAATCAATGGAGAAGTGCATGGTTCCCACCGTCTCGAGGTGGCACACGGAACCTTCGTTCCAAGCCACGAAAGGCAGGTTGTACTGCTTAATGAGGTCCCGCAGCCCATCGGTCAGGCGGTTGCCCATTTCTCCGGCGTATTCACAAGCATTCGTCTCAATAATGCGCTTAATCGTGTGGTAGCCCGCCACGCAGCTAATTGGGGTGGCTGCCATCGTGCCGCCAATCAACGCCTTGTGAACCTTGTCTCCCGTCTGAATCCCCGCCGCGAGGTACTTCATGTATTCGCGTTTGCCGCCCAGACCGCCCGCACCGGGATACCCTCCGGCGATGACCTTGCCAAACACCGTCAAATCGGAGTCAATCCCGAACAGCCCTGAAGCACCCCGGTCAGAAATTCGGAAAGCGGTAACGACCTCGTCAAAAATCAACAACGCACCGTAGCGTCGGCAGAGCCGTTCCACCCCTTTGAGGAAAGCCTGGTCGATGGGCCACGTCCCGGATTCCGGCCCGATGGGTTCAATCATGACCGCGGCAGTACCGCCGTGGAGTTTCTTCATGCGCAATTTGCGTTCCAGGTCACCCAGGTCTCCGGGCATAAACTCGTCTACGTAACGGAACATGGTCCAAGGCACCCCGTGGGCTTGAGTGAACTTAGAACCCGGGATACGGATACCGTAACCAAGCTGATCAGACCAGCCGTGATAGGCCCCGCCCATCTTCAGTATGTGCTTCTTTTTTGTAGCCAAACGGGCGACCCGGATTGCCGCCATGCACGCCTCTGTGCCCGAACCCAACATTCGGAACATATCCACAGTCGGCACCCGTGAGGCGATGAGGTCCGCCAGTTTGTATTCGTACTCGTGGAACAGACCGGTAGACGGCCCCCCATCGTTCAACAGTTTGATGACTTCTTCGCGAACTTCTGGCGGGTTGGAGCCCAGCACGGTCGGACCGCCAGCCTGCAGGAAATCAAAGTACACGTTGCCGTCAATGTCAGTTAGTTCATGTCCGCTGGCTTTGGTGATGACCAGGGGGAAAGGATGGTTGAACGCGAGATTGTGCTGAACTCCACCGGGAATGCGATTCATTGCCGTTTCAATCATAGATTTCGAACCTGAACACTTCGCTTCGAAGTAATCTTGTTCGTAATTGCGCAAGGCTCCGGCACTAATGGAGTAAATTGGTTTCTTGATAAGGTCATCCAGTTGCTTGTTGATGGCGCGAGTGCTGGGTTGATTAATTCGCATTTGATTCTCTCCTCACTGAGCTGAAATCATTGCCCCAATTGTATAACTCTTGAACGAAAGAAAACAGTATGTTGATACTTGCTTACGACGTCGGAACGTCAGGAGTGAAAACTTGTCTGTACCAGGCAGGGGCGGAGCTGACCCTGGTGAACTCCCGATTGGGGACCTACGGCCTAACAATCCTGCCCAATGGGGGCGCGGAACAAGACCCGGATCAGTGGTGGGACGCCATCGTCAAAACCACTCGTGAACTTGCGCGCGAAAACCCGCAAGAAATGGCGGAGGTCCAAGCCATCAGTTTTTGCTCCCAGATGCAGGCTCTGGTGCTGGTGGATGAGTCTGGGCATCACCTGCGTCCCGCCATGAGCTATATGGACCAGCGCGCCGCGGAGCAAAAACGGCGCGGGCTGGAAACCGGCATGAAAATTTCGGGGATGAATGCCAAGAAGTTGTTGTCCAGCCTCTATCGGACCTCCGCAGTTTCCGCTTCCGTCAAGGACCCCATGTGGAAATACCTCTGGGTGCGTGACAACGAGCCCGAAGTCTATGCCAAGGTCCACAAGTGGCTCGACGTCAAGGAATACCTCATTGCCCGCTTGACCGGGAATTTCGTCATGTCAGTAGATTCGGCGTTCGCCACTTTGCTCCTGGACGTGCGCAGCAGTCGTCCCGCGTGGGCATCGCGTTTAGCTCGCTCTTTCGGGGTCAATCCGAATCATCTCGCGCCCATCGTCACGTCGGCGACCGCAGTCGGGACGTTGCTTCCAAAAGTTGCTCAAGAGCTTGGCCTACCGCAAACCGCCACCGTTTATGCTGGTGGTGGGGACGCGTCACTAATTGGGGTGGGCGCTGGGGCCTGCGGGGTCAGTGACACCCACGTCTACTGGGGAACTTCAGGATGGGTCTCTACCGTCACCGATAAGCGCGCGGTTGATGTTAATTCCATGATTGCTACCGTTGACGGTGCCGATCCGGGCAAATACAACTACTTCGCCGAGCTAGAAACGGCCGGAAAATGTTTCGAATGGGTTCGCAAACATTTGGCCGAGGACGAGATTGACGTCTATCTGTCTCATAAGGATCAAGCCGCGGACGTGGAAACGAAATACACCTCGCTTTACGAGTACCTGTCCGAAGTCATTGCGAAAGCTCCCGCTGGTAGCGGCGGTGTGATTTTTACCCCTTGGCTGCACGGAAACCGTTGCCCGTTCGAGGATGCCAATGCCCGTGCCATGTTTTTCAACATCTCCCTGGAAACCGGCAAAACTGAGATGCTGCGCTCCGTCATCGAAGGCGTATGTTTCCATCTGCGTTGGTTCTTGGAAACTGAAGGGAAGAAAGTTCAAACTTCCGAAGCGGTACGTTTCGTTGGTGGCGGCGCCCTCTCGCCAGTCACTTCCCAAATTCTGGCTGATGTGCTGGGTCGAACCGTAGAGACGGTAAGGGATCCACAAAACGTGGGGTCGGTCGGTGCTGCCCTAGTCGCCCTGGTGGGGGCACACGAAGTCGACAACCTGGTTCAGGCCGCCCAGAAACTCGTGAAAGTCTCGGAACGTTACCTGCCTACCCCGGAACATCGCGCTGTCTACGACCGCCAATACGAAGTGTTTAAAGGCCTCTACCGCGCCAACCGCAAAGCCTTCAATCTGCTCAACAGTAACAACCAACCGAAATAACAAAGGATTACCACTATGACACAGACGGATTCTCCAACCCCACCGGAGCAGCCAGACAACTCCCCCGATGTCCCCTCGGGGGCAACGCTCTCTGGCGCTGAACCGACAGCCCCAGCCCCTGCCCCGAGCAACCCTGATGCGATTGTGGTCGGCCAGGCTTCAAAAGGCAAAGCCGCCCTCATTCAAGCCATCAAGTTTACTCTGCTGTCCATCACCGCCGCCGGGGTCGAGGTCGCCAGCTTCGCCCTGATGGTATGGATAAACTCCCTGACGGGGTGGTTCCCGTTCTGGGTGTCGCAATCGGTTTCCATCGCCCTGTCGGTTATCTATAACTTCACGGTCAACCGCCATTTCACTTTCAAGTCAGCGAATAACGTTCCCATCGCGATGCTCAAGGTCGCCTTGTTCTATGTGTTCTTTATCCCTCTGACGTCCTGGGGCGGACAAATTCTGTCCAATATGGGGTGGGCTGACTGGTTGCTGAAAGGCATCAGTTTGTTGCTGAACTTTGTCGGCGAGTTCTTGTGGTGGAAGTTCGTGGTGTTCCGCGGTTCGGAAAACACGAACTCTCTGGCGGTAAAGCAGGCCGAAAAGAGCCGGCAAAAAAGCGTATCTGCCACGGAATAAGCCGCCAGTGAACGATGTCTCACGGCTGGGATAGGAATTTGCTCAGTCGTGTTTTGGCTGACAACCGCAGTCTCGCCGCGCCCGCGTGGTTTGTTGTCGAGCGAGCAGTTCCGCCGCGCTCCTCGGGTAATCAACCCCGGTGAGAGTCAATCCCAGGGCCGGAGCGACCGGAATTTCTGGGATGCGCGCTTTGGCGGCCAACGCTCCTGCCAGCCAGGCTGTGTCCCGTTTAGCACGTCCTACTTCAGTCAACGCGCCCACCAGGGAGCGCACCATAGAGTGACAAAAGGCATCGGCGCACACCCGGATTTCTATGATTCCCGGTTCGATTCGCAGTGTCTCTAACTGTTGCAAGTTTCGGATCGTGGTGGCACCCTCGCGCGGCTTGCAGAAAGCCGCGAAGTCGTGTTCCCCCAGCAGTACTGTGGCGCTCGCATTCATAGCAGCCGGGTCCAACGAGGTCGGATACCACCAACAGCAGTTGCGGGTCAACGGGTTGCGCGCTGCCACGTCATCAACAATGCGGTACACGTAATGGCGCGCCAAAGCCGAAAACCTCGCATCGAAACTATCCGGCACCACTCTCGCCGCGGTCACCACCAACGCATCCACGGCACCCTGGGGATAAGCAGATGGTGCATCCTCCACCGGCCTAGCCAGATTTCCGCTCAGCACCGCCCGCAATACCGCTCCCAGCCGCAGCACCAAAGTTTCGGGGGAAACTGTGTGGTTTGCCGAATCCGGCACGGTGAAATGGGCCACTTGCCCGGTGGCATGAACCCCAGCATCGGTGCGTCCCGCCACCGTGAGCTCCACAGGTTGCCGAAAGATTACCGCCAAGGCGGATTGGAGGGCACCCTGCACCGTAGGCAGTCCGGGCTGGACGGCCCAACCGTGAAACGGTGTCCCATCATAGCGAATATCCAGGCGTATGCGCATTACTTCCCCCTGAACCCCACGACGCAGCCCGGTGGCGGTGTCATGCGGACTAAATCTGCGTTCACTCTAGGGCTGCTGGACATAATATCCATCCTCCCTGTTTCGCGACGAATTTGTGGCGCATCTGATAAAAAACCGGAGGGCTGGGTCCTGTGAACCCAGCCCTGCGGAAAAATGAGTCGGCTTATTCGGCCTTTTCTTCGGGAGTTTCCTCCGCCTTAGCTTCAGCCTTTTCCTCTACAGGAGTTTCGGGCTTCTCCTCAGCAGCATCTTTCGCTTCAGATTCTGTCTTGGTTTCTTCCGGCTTAGTTTCTTCCGGCTTGGCAGCAGCCTTCTTCGGTGTGGCCGGCTTAGCTTTCTTCTTCTTTTCGACGCCTTCAAGCACCAAAGAGATTTCCGCCAGAGGAGCATTGTCGCCCTTGCGATATCCCATCTTTACGATGCGAGTGCAGCCACCCTCACGGTCTTTATCAATGGCCGGAGCGATTTCCTCGAACAACTTGGCGACCACGGCCTTGTTGCGCAGCTTGGACAGCACCTGACGGCGAGCGTGCAAATCACCGCGGCGAGCCTTGGTGATGAGCTTCTCAGCCAGCGGCTGAAGACGCTTGGCACGAGCCTCGGTGGTCGTTACAGATTCATTTTCAAACAGGGCGCAAGCCAGGTTCGCGAGCATAATCCGCTCATGAGACGGGCTACCACCCAAACGGGGGCCTTTCGTGGGCTTAGGCATAATTCTTGATTCTCCTTAAATCTTGTCTCAAAAGTTAGTTTTCATCACTGAACTGGGGCATGTCCGCGCCTTCGACAGCAGGCATCGGGGTGTCTTTCAAAGACATCCCCATCCCAGCCAGTTTTTCCTTGATTTCATCGATGGATTTCTGACCAAAGTTGCGGATATCCAGCAAATCTGCCTGGGACCGAGCAACCAGGTCGCCTACCGTGTTAATGCCTTCACGAGTCAGGCAGTTCAACGCCCGGGAGGTCAGGTCCAAGTCCTCAACAGACATAGCCAAATCTTCGGCCAGAGCTGCATCGTTACCGGACGGCCCCAATTCGATGCCTTCGGCATCGTGGTTCAAGTCGCGAGCCAGCCCGAACAGCTCCACCAGGGTCTTGCCCGCGGAAGCCATCGCGTCACGCGGAAGAATGGCTTTCTTGGTTTCCACATCGACGACCAAACGATCGAAGTCTGTGCGTTGTTCCACACGAGTGGCCTCCACGCGGTAGGACACCTTAAGAACTGGAGAATAGATGGAATCCACGGGAATACGAGAAATCTCGGCTTCCGGGTCCTTGTTCTGAGACGCGGAAACGTAGCCGCGGCCGCGTTCCACTGTCAGTTCGATTTCCAGCTTGCCGTCTTTGTTCAACGTGGCAATGTGCTGTTCCGGGTTGTGAATCACCACGCCAGCCGGAGGCATAATGTCACCCACGGTGACCTCGCCTTCCCCGGTCTTGCGCAGATACATGACCACGGGCTCATCATTATCCGAGGACAGGACGATTTCCTTGATGTTCAAAACAATCTGAGTCACGTCCTCTTTCACACCCGGCAGGGTCGTGAATTCGTGCAAAGCCCCCTCAATCTTGATGGAGGTCACTGCCGAACCCGGAATCGAGGACAGCAGGGTGCGACGCAGGGAATTTCCCAGAGTGTACCCGAAACCCGGTTCCAAAGGCTCTATCGTAAAACGAGAGCGCTGGTCATTGATAACTTCTTCAGTCAGCTTCGGTTGCGCTTGAATAAGCACTGTTGATTTCCTTTCCGGCATCCGCCACCACACCGGTTCAGGCTCCAAATCCTTGGCGAAGGGATTTGAGTATTTTAGGTTGTAAGTAATTTTCCAGAACCGCTTGAGCTGCCGTTTGTCCCTGGTGAGGTCCACCAGCGGCTAATCGGCCCGGACAAGCGCAATCAGACGCGGCGACGCTTCGGAGGGCGGCAGCCGTTGTGAGCCTGCGGAGTTACATCCTGGATGGAACCAACTTCCAGACCGGTAGCAGTCAGAGTACGAATCGCGGTTTCACGACCAGAACCCGGACCCTTGACGAAAACGTCAACCTTTTTCAGACCAAATTCCTGCGCGCGACGAGCCGCGGCTTCAGCAGCCAACTGCGCTGCGAACGGCGTCGACTTACGCGAGCCCTTGAAACCGACCTGACCGGAGGACGACCAAGCAATAACAGCACCGGACGGATCCGTAATGGACACGATGGTGTTGTTGAATGTGGATTTGATATAAGCATTGCCTTCGGTAACGTTCTTACGTTCCTTGCGGCGCGATTTAGTGGCTTGAGGCTTACCTGCCATGATTTATCCCCCTTACTTCGCTTTCTTCTTACCGGCAACGGTGCGCTTGGGTCCCTTGCGGGAACGCGCATTAGTCTTGGTGCGCTGGCCATGAACCGGCAAGCCGGCGCGGTGACGACGCCCTTGATAGCAGTTGATTTCAATCTTGCGGCGAATATCCGCAGCAACTTCACGGCGCAAATCACCCTCGACCTTGTAGTTGGCCTGAATGAAATCGCGCAAAGCAATCAATTCGTCTTCAGTAAGGTCCTTGACGCGCGTATCCGGGCTCACACCGGTCGCTTCCAAGGTTTCCTTCGCGCGGGTACGTCCAATCCCGTAAATATATGTTAAAGCGATTTCCATGCGCTTTTCGCGCGGCAAATCCACACCTACCAGGCGTGCCATGTATTTCTCCTGTTTTCTTATTCAGAGGCCGTCACCCTGCCTCCCACACTGTCAATAGTGCGGCCTCGGCCCCTGATACCGAGGGTTACGGCTCACGCAACACCTGAAACTCCAGGTGAAACGATAGGCCGCTGGCGGGTGCTTGACCCAAATCGGGTCGTGCGCCGGGAGCGACGCGCCGGGACTTAGCCCTGACGCTGCTTGTGACGCGGGTTTTCGCAAATCACCATCACGCGACCGTGCCGGCGAATCACCTTGCACTTGTCGCAGATGGGTTTAACGCTGGGGTTAACCTTCATCATTTCCTCCGAGTTAGGCCATTTTACTTGTAGCGATACACTATACGGCCTCGAGTGAGGTCGTAAGGACTCAACTCGACTACCACGCGATCCTCAGGCAGGATACGGATGTAATGCTGGCGCATCTTTCCTGAGATATGCGCCAAAACCACATGCTCATTGGCCAGTTGCACCCGGAACATCGCATTAGGCAAGGCCTCAACTACTGTACCTTCGACCTCGATGACTCCGTCTTTTTTCCCCATAGGGCTAACCAATCCTCCGCAAAATGTCTTTTGGATCTTTAGAATCTGTCCTCAGGCAGGAACCCCCACCGTTAGACAGTCCAAAAGTCGATTCTAAACCTTTAATCCGCAAAACACCAAATCAGAGACTCTCCGCTAAGATGACCAAAACTGAGCCCAGACGAGGGAAAACTTGAGAATTGCCCCGGTGGGCTACTTGAGACCTTGACGGCGCAACCGCTGCCGAGTCGTTTCCAAGTTACCGGCCAAAGCCGCGGTCCGCAGCCGCGCCGCCCGCGCCTGACGTTGCGGATCACGAGCATTAATCATGGAGGTGCCAATTTGCCAGCCGGCATAAATCAGCAGCAGCTGGGCCACAAAAATCAGCACGAATGAGACTGCCGGAGGCGGAAGCAACGGGAACAGCAGCCCGAAGAAAGGAACCTTGTAACGAAATTCACCGCGAACCATATCCAGAGTGACTGTTTCGTCAGTAGCCTCCGCCTGGGGATTGTCAGATTTGACGCCGAACTGCATCTCATCGCCGGAACCCATGACTTCGCTAACTCGCGCAATCTCGTATTTCACCGCTTCGGTCGGCTGATAAGCAATAACGTCACCTGGATTGAGCTGTTGGGCTCCCTGCTGGCGCAGCTTTTGGAACAGCAACAGATCCGATTGGGAGAAAGTCGGATTCATAGAATCGTCAGGTATGGTCGTGGCGACGTAGCCTTGGGTGCGAGGAATCACGGTGGTCATGATGAAAGCCACGCCCACCAGAACCAGGATGACCCAGCCAATCATGAATAAGATTGCATTACGCAGAGGGTGCTGAGACTGCTTGTTCAGCAGCGAAACAATGCGGTTGGCCTGCGTGGTCATGTCTGGGCTCACCTCCCTGAGATTACTGCTATTTTACCTGTTATTGGCTAGTGCTTGCGGTCCTTCGACGTTACTTCTTTGACCTCTTGGAGAAAAGCCGGGAAAAGAATCCCTGTTTGACTGGCTCGACCGCGGCTTCGGCATCTTCGTAACCAGCTGCGAACAGCTCTTCGTCAGCGCCTGGCACGCCCTCTGCACTTGCGGTCGGATCCCATTCGGGGTATCCCTCCTGCATAGCTTCTGGAATGTCGCCTTGCACCTGGGGAATCTCGAAGGACAGTTCCTCCTCATCACCTTCCGTTTCAGCCTGATTGGCTTGGGCCAGCATTTCCTCGGCGTTTTCACCCAGGTAAGGCAAGTCAGCAGCGGCCGGCTCAGTCCCTTCGCTTTCCGCAGCGGTATCCCCCTCGGTCAGCTCGTCTGACATGTCGACTGGCAGTTCGGCCGGAACTTCGGACTCTGAATCGGCAAAATCTCCCAAATCGATTTCTTCCTGATTGGCCCAATCTGAATCTTGGGAAGCATCCGGCTCCTCCATCCCAATGGCCTCACTACCAGGCAAAGCCGTTTCTTGCGAAGTTTGGACGTCCCCGGGCAATTCGGCGGGACTTTCGTCCGCGAGTTCAGTTGCCTCTGCCAGCTCGGCATCGGCGGATTCTTCCATCGGCTCATCAAGACTGGGTTCTTCCGGCGTGTCAATCTCAGCCGACTCGAGATCGAGTTCCAAATCGTCCAACTCACCCAAATCCAAATCCACCAAGTCAACATCTGTTTCAGCGAAGGTTTCTTCCGTCTCGGTTGCTGGAGTCAGCATCTCCGGGAGTTCCTCGGGAATCTCCGTCTCAGGAATCTCAGCCGGTTCCGTTTCCTCAACCGGGGTTTCCTCCGTAAGTTCAGGGCTGGCCTCATCCACCGGCTCCTCGGGGGCGGAATCTTGCAGAGTCAGTTCCGTCTCGATTTGGGGCTCATTAATCTCCGTTTCCTCCAGCAGTGCGGCTGCCGGTAGTTCCGCGGCAACTTCCGCGTCCTCGGGCAGAGCGGTTTGTTCAGGAGTGGCCTCAAGTTCAGTTTCATAAGCCACTTCGGCCGGTGCCTCATCTGACGTGACCGCGGGCTGATCGGGCTCTAACGGGAGGACTTCCTCAGGTTCCTCGGGGTTGACAGCCCAATGCGCCATCTCGCCTTCCACGTCACCTACGTAAAGTTCGTCATCGTTACCTTCGGACTCCAGCACGTCATCGTCGTAGACACGCTGACCGACCAAATCCTCTGCGGCGGAGATTTCCGCGGCGAGAGTCTGTTCGGGCGATTCACCGTCCGCTGGCTCAACGGGAAGCTCCTCAGGCAGCGCCTCAGGCAATTCCTCGGAAAGTTCGTCAGGCAATTGTTCCAGCAGGTCCTCAGGCTGTTGCTCAGATAATTCTTCGGGTAGTTCCTCAGGTAGCTGTTCAGGCAATTCTTCAGGAAGCTCGATTACTTCAGCGTCAGTGGCCGCATGCTCTTCGGGCTCAGACCAAGGCTCGGCCTCGTCGTGTGCGCCTTCCGGCTCCTCGCTATCAGGCAGTTCTTGGTCAAGAGTGGGTGCAGCCGTTTCCGAGGTAGATTCGTCTGCCGCCATCGGCTCTCCGAACGGCGATAAGGTTTCTTCCGGTGCCTCGGTTTCAGCAACCACGTCCTCAGGAGCGTGAGCTAGAGGAACTCCGACTTCTGGAGCTAAAGGTTCTGCCGCGTCTGTCGGGGTCGCAGCTGTTTCTGACCAGGTCGTTTCACTGGACTGCCAGTCGGCTCCACGGTCAGAAGTTTCTGTCGGCAAGGTTTCAGGTTCGGGTTCGGCTGGCATCTCAGGAGTTGGAGCCGCAGCGGAAGACGCGCGTGCGGCTGCAATGATACTCAGACCGGGAATCTCTGCTGCGGCCGGATCATTAGCCAGCGGTAGTGGCCGGCGGGATCCCGTTTCGAGAGCCTCGATGGCGCAATCCGCAATGGCTTTCCAGTCAAAACCGGCCTTGGCAAGCTCGGAGGTTTCGACCTCGGGCAAGGGCGTGTTGGGAATGTCATGGTCACTGCGGGCGGAACGCACGTGGCTGGCTAGTTCATCCAACAGTTCCGGCACGCTGGGCAGCTGGGACGGCAAGGAAACCCCGTTTGTATAGATGTAACCAGGGTTATGTTTGCGTACCTTGGCCCGCAAGCGTTCCACGTCCTCACGACCTTGAGCCGTCAACGTAGGGGGACGATACCCATCATCTTCGGGCATAAACGAGGAAAACCTTTGGGCTCCCATGTTGAAACGAGAGGGGGTTGCGGGGTTGCTGCTTTCAGCCACGTTGTATTCTCCTTGCCATTCACAGTGCCGGACGGCACAGCTCTAATTATTCTATATTAGGCACCCTTAGTGAAACCTAAATCTAACCGCAAAACTTGCCAATTACAGAGGTTTATTGCCCAAAATGACCGTAATTCAACACTGACGAAAAGTAAACTTGGAAAAACCTCAACCGCGGGGCGCGATTGCCCGCGGTGAAAGCCCGAAGGGAGCCAACCCGGCGCGTCCTCCGTCTGGAGCTGTCAAAACCCACACTCCGCCGGGCAGAACCGCAACAGTGTGCTCAAAGTGGGCCGCTCTGGACCCATCCACGGTGACTGCCGTCCAACCATCGGATAGCTCTTTGGTTACGGAGCCTCCACGGGTCAACATGGGCTCGATGGCCAGCACCATCCCCGGTTTTATCTTTGGACCGCGGGCACGGGTGGAATAGTTCAACACATCGGGAGCCTGATGCATGGCGGTGCCGATACCGTGGCCTACGTACTCCTCCACGATGCCGGCCTCCCAGCCGTAGCGGAACGTATCCTCCGCTACAACTTTCTCAACAGCATCGCCGATTTCGCCCAGATACTTGGCGTTTGCTAGGGCAGCTATCGCTGACCACAGGGCTCGTTCGGTCGTGGAAAGCAGCTGCAAATCATCGGGACGAGCATGTGTTTCACCACCGCAAATCATCGAAAATGCGGCATCACCGTGCCACTGGCGAGAAGCGTTGTCCACGATATAGGCGCCACAGTCAAAGCTCACTAAGTCGCCAAACTGCAACACCCGATTGCCTGGAATCCCGTGGACGACTTCCTCGTTAATCGAGACACAAACGGTGGCGGGAAAGCCGTCGTAGCCCAAAAAGTTAGACTTTGCGCCCATACGTTTGATGACAGCGGCGCTAATCTGATCCAGTTCTCCGGTAGTGATACCCGGCTCACAAGCCTCACGAAGAGCCTGGTGAATCGCGACTACCACCATTCCGGCGCGGCGCATTTTCAGAATTTGATTGGTGGACTTAATCTCAATGCGCCGGTCTTGGACTGACACCGAGCTAATTCCTTTCGATTTCTTCCATCACCGCAAGCAAGCGCTGGGCAATTTCAGAAATGGTGCCCTCCCCATCGACCTTGCGCAACACGCCTTCCTGCTCATAAAAATCTAGCAAGGGCTGCGTAGCTTCAAAGAAAACCTCCAGACGGTGGTCGATGACTTCGGGGGTGTCGTCGGTACGGCCTTCAATTTCGGCACGCTTTAACAGCCGCCGTTTTACCTCGGCAGCGCTGACATCCAGGTAAATCGCCGCATCCACCCGTTCGTTGGTTTCAGCCAAGACGGCTTTGAGAACCTTAGCCTGGGGAATGGAGCGGGGATAGCCGTCCAGCAAAAAGCCGGCGGTGGCATCAGTCTGACTGATGCGCTCACAGACAATCCGGTCCGTGACCGAGTCGGGAACGAACTCACCCTTGTCAATATAGGACTCAATGAGCTTGCCCAGTTCAGTCTTTTCCGCCTTATGCTTACGGAAAATATCACCGGTCGAAATCCAAGGAATCTGAAAGTGTGTTGCAATCTCTTTGGCGTGGGTCCCTTTACCCGCGCCGGGAGGACCCATAATCACCAAATTTTTCGTCATGCCATAAATCCTTCGTAGTGGTGCTGATGCAGTTGAGCGTTGATGTCCTTCACCGTTTGCAGGCCAACGCCAACAATAATCAGAATTGTAGTACCGCCGAAGGGCAATTGGGGCACGTTCATCGCGACCATCGCAATCTGGGGAACCAGAGCCACGATAGTCAAGTAAACCGCACCGGCCGTAGTGATTCGAGTCATCACGTAGTGCAGGTAGTCGGCCGTGGGGCGTCCCGCACGCAGACCGGGGACGAAGCCGCCGTACTTCTTCATATTGTCCGCGACTTCCTCGGGGTTGAAAGTAATCGAGGTATAAAAGAACGCGAACGCAAAGGTCAGCAAGCCGTAAACGACCAGGTAGAACCAGGAGCTAGAACGGAAGTTCATGCTAATCCATTGAATCCACTTGGCATTTTGGTCACCGAACTGAGCCAGCATCATCGGCAGGGACAGAATTGAGGAAGCAAAGATGACCGGGATAACGCCGGACATATTAATCTTTAGCGGAATGTAGGTGGTGGTGCCGCCGTACATCCGGCGTCCCACCATGCGCTTGGCGTACTGCACGGGGATGCGACGCATGGACTGTTCCACATAGACCACAGCCAGGGTCACCAACAGAATCAGGGCAATAATCGCCAAGAACTTTTGGATACCGCCGTTACCGCCAGCAATAGCGAACAGCTTCCGCGGCAAGTTGGCGATGATAGAGGTGAAAATCAGGATGGACATACCGTTACCGACACCTTTTTCGGTAATCAGTTCACCCATCCACATAATCAAGCCGGTAGCAGCCGTCATCACCAGAATCTGGAGGACGAAAATCCAGGCAGAATCCGAGGGGATAATCTTTTCATTAGAAGCCCGGCCGAACAGTGTACCGGTCCGCGCCGCAGTGATGATGGAAGTTGATTGCAGCACGCCCAAGGCAATAGTCAGGTAGCGCGTGTACTGGGTCAGTTTCGCTTGACCGGTCTGACCTTCCTTGTGCAGGTCCTCAAAACGAGGAATGACTACGCGCAGCAACTGGATGATAATCGAAGCCGTAATGTAAGGCATGATGCCCAAGGCAAAAACAGAGAGCTGCAGCAAAGCGCCACCAGAGAACATATTCACCAAGTCGAGCAGCGACCCGTTGTTCTGAACATCAGAGATGACCGCCTTTAACGCGGCATAGTCAACACCCGGCAGGGGGATAAACGAACCCCAGCGGAACAGAGCCATGATAAAGAAGGTGAACAACAGCTTCTTACGAAGATCAGGCGTTTTGAAAGCCTGAATAAAAGCGGTAAACAAGTGTCCTCCAAAGTTTTACGGCACGTCAGTGAGCGTAGCCCACTTCCTAGCTAAACATGATACCGGTTCGACAGAGTTTGGTGGAAACGGCGGGGGACCGGTTTCGCACCCCGCCCTAAACCTCAGCGAAAACGGGCGGTCCAAGACCCCCCCTGAGCCCCGACCTT
>NZ_CFKZQR010000016.1:0-35232 GCF_985070215.1 Mobiluncus sp.
GGTGGCTGCTTCGCAGCCGGCTATGCAGGCGGTGGCTGCTTCGCAGCCGGCTATGCAGGCGGTGGCTGCTTCGCAGCCGGCTATGCAGGCGGTGGCTGCTTCGCAGCCGGCTATGCAGGCGGTGGCTGCGACCCTAACTGCACTCAAAGCCATTGTTGCGAATTCGACCGCTTGTTCCATAGTTGAAGGGTCTACAGTTGCGAAAAACGCTCTAGCAGTAAGCCCCTTGCGCCAGCAGAAGAATCCTCCTGGAACTCCATACCCTGGGACGTACTACAACGGCAAGTGCTGGATTGTAGGATTCACAAGAAATTGGAATCCAGGAGGCGCAACTTACCAAAACGTGTTTGGAAACTTCATCAATTCACCTTCGCAAGTGTCAGCAGATGTAACAAGCGCGAATTCAGGGGTTTTGCAGCGATTCGACAGATTTGCTAATAATGCTCAGGTGGTGAGTTCGTCATGGGGTGGTGACGTTAGTACATCGTATTGGGGATCGGCAATCATTATCCCTATTGCTTAGGAGATAGGAATGAAATCCACACTTTCCAGGCCGGGGCTGTTCACATAGACCCAGTACATTTCTAAGAACGATGTGAAGAACTTGTCGATACGACTGGTGCCGGTATTGCCACCGCGTATTGTGCCGTCAAGGTTCATTGTGCAGGATGCATTCGAGGTTGGCATGTTCCATTGAATTACCCAGCCCTTGCCATTCCGAATTCGGTTTGTACTCCAGTTGTTGGAGGAACCCGGATGATTGAATCTGGTCTTTAGTGGGGAAGAATACAAAGCATTCTTCGCAACTATAGACCCTTCAACTATGGAATAAAGGGTCAAAATTGAGAGTGAGCCCCGAACAAAGTTCGGGGCTCACAACCTATTTTTACACCCAATCGTACAAAACGGCCATTCTTGGGTTAGAAAAATTCCCCCCACAAAAAACTTGCAATGTCCGGTCACCGGACATATAATAGTAATACCGACGCAGGGGAAAAGCCCCAGCCGAACCTTTTAGAGAGGAAGATTACAATGGAAATCATCGAAAACTACGACAGCGCCTTAATCAGCTTTGACTACCTGATTAAGGACGAAACCGGCGTCTACGGAGCAGTCTTCCGGGACCGCGACAGCGCTACGGACTACCGTACTTATATCCTCTACCCTAAAACCAAATTCCCGTTCGCTGATACCAGTGAAACCCAGGAATGGCCCGAGTTTTACAAGCGCGGCTGGTCTAAACCCGAACTGCGCCAGGGGTATCGTGACGCCTGGAACCTGCCTACCGGTGTAGAGGCCGAGAAAAAATTTTGGGGGGAAGATTGAACCCGGAAGAATTCGCGGCGATAAGGTGGCTCCTCGGCCTGGAAGTCGAGGAACTATCCGCCCGCCTAGACGTAAACGAACGCACGATACGCCGCTGGGAGCAAGGCGACGCACCCATACCCGACGGGGTCACCGTTGAGATGCAGGAATGGTTTTCCCTGTTCCTAGATGCTCAAGACAAAGCCCTGGACATGATGCACGAAATCTACGAGCTGCGAGGCCGGGTGGGTATCCCCATCGTGGACACAAAACCCGGCAGGGCATTCACCCGGGTACAGTATCTGTTGGCGTGCATGGAAGACCTAGACCCGGAGTTCGTTCACCCGCCTAGCGCCTGATATACCCACGGGCGGGACACCCCGAAAGCCTCAGCAATCGGCTGCTTGGGGCACCCCGCCCGGTCGGCCGCCCGTATCAGCACCTGATATTTCCTAGCAATCTCCTCTGCGGCTGGGGTATGCGCATCGTGCCCATTTACGAGACCACCTAGCTGGTTGCGCGCAGCCTGCCCCGCCACATCCAGCATGGCCTGCCAAAACACCATCCCCGCGTCGGGGTTTTTCCCGTCTAAATACGCAGGCATGATACTCCTGGCGAGAACTGCGACCATCGCCTGGGATTCTTCTTCCCGATCATCGTTGCGTATCAGATACCGTGCGATGTCGAACGCCACCTGGGCTTCGGGTCTAAGCCCACCCAGCTGTGCCATGCCGAAAAGCCGCCGCCCGGACTTTATCCGCTTCATGAGTGGTGTATCGTATTTGAGCTGGGAATCGGGAACCGCCTCTAACGCTACAGCCCAGGCCGCGTCTCGTCTTTTTCCGGCCGCGGTTTTCGCTGCGAGAGCAACTAGGTAGGCCACATCGGCAATATCAATCTCGTCTGGGGTCAGGCTGATTTCGCAGTCGGGAATGCCGGCTTGGATGAACGGAGTCACAATCTGGGTGAGGTCTTCGCGCACATAGTCGGTAGGGATTTCACACAACTTCACTACAATTTCTCCTTACATCATGTAGAAATCTTCGAGGCCGTATGCGCCGTCCTCGAACGGGTCCTGCCCGCTACATTCACGGCACTCTTTATACTGGTCGAGTGGTAGGCCGCAGTAGTGGCATTTGCCGTGGGTGTCTCGGTAGACGCGGGGAACACCTCGGCGCATTCCGGCGGCTTTGCCGATGTTGGACCAGCCGCAGATGCTGGCTCCGCAACCGCAAGTACAAGTCTGGTCTTCATTGATGGTCATAGTTTTTCTCCTTTGTTAAATGCGTTCTATCGCGTTGAGGGACGCGCTGCGATTGTGATGGGTGACGAGGGTATTGTCGTCGATTGAGTAGAAGGCGGTCAGCTGGTGTTGTGGCCCGATGTGTGCACGTCTTGCCCGTACGAGGTGTGCGCTTTTGGCGATTAGCTCGCAGCCGACGATTTCGGTCTTGTCGATGATCATAAATAGTTCGCGGGTGAGGCCTGCGCCGGTGCCGTCCATAGGGTCGGCGGCGAGCCATTCCAGGCCTTCAGCTAGGTCGGTGGGGTTGATGCCGCAGCCTACCCAGTTTTGGGCGATATGCGAGGTGTTGATGATTTTGGGGAGTTCTTCCGGTTTGATGAAGCGGATGGTGTGGGTTTTCATTGTCTTGTGTCTTTCTGGGTTCGAGGTTTTCACCGATTACATTACTATCATACACTCGATATATGAGTGTGTAAATAGAGAAGGGAAAAAAATTTAGTAGCGACCGTGACCGAGTAGCAGGCTGATGTAGCTGGATGCCATGTCTTTTGTGAGGTCTTCGAGGAGTGCAGGATTTTTACGGTATTTGTCGCCCGTGCCGTAGACAGTGATGAAATCGCTATCGTAGTCACGCTCCTCAGCGAATAGCGTCTTGAGGAAGCTGATTTGCTTCGGGGTGGCAGGTATAGCCTTTTTTTCGGGCTTGGCGGCAGGCTCAATGACGGACTCAGCAACGGGTTCGGGTGCGGGCTTGAAGGGGGCATCGGCGGGGCGAGCAAACATCAGATCATTGATAGTTTTCACTACCTGCTTGATGCCGACCTTTTTCGTCTGCCCCTTGCGGGTAGTCACGATCACATTTTCCCCCCCGACAAGGTTTTTGCCGCAGACGAGCCATTCGGGTCCGACCTTGCGCCATACGACTCCACCCTCGTCTATCTTGCTAGCGATGGCTGCCTTTTTCTCCGCCTGCTTCTTTTCCTGGAATTTGGCGATGCGCTTCTGGAGCTTTTCGTCTGTGGCTTCGGCGGCCTCGACAGCCTCACGGCTGTAGAAATTTGTGGGGTACGCGGAGTATCCGGTGTAGTCCAGGCGGGTCGGAGTGAGTAGCCGCTTGATGTGGCTATCGGTCCAGCCGTGGGCTTTGAGCTGGAAGGTAGTGTATTCTTCGACGGTTTCCATTTTCGTTTCCTTTCAAGTTCGGGGTTCCCCCTCATCTGATTACATTACTATCTTACGCTAGATGTATAAAAGTGTCAATGGAGACGAGAAGAAATGTAAGAACAAAACTCCCGACCAGCGCAAATAGAAAACCTTGCCAACAACCCAAAACTGCTCTAAACTGTACTCATCCCCGCATTAGCGGGGATGAGCCTTTACATTCATT
The DNA here is from genome assembly GCF_985070215.1 of Mobiluncus sp. Lineage (NCBI taxonomy): Bacteria > Bacillati > Actinomycetota > Actinomycetes > Actinomycetales > Actinomycetaceae > Mobiluncus > Mobiluncus sp. The sequence continues at coordinate 3,939 of NZ_CFKZQR010000016.1, forward strand.
GGAAAAGCTCAACCTCCCCGCACTTGCGGGGTAATACAGGGGCTCCAGCCATGTGGCTGGAGCCCGACACTTTTATGCCGCCAGCGCCACCCAAAAATAGTGCCATCAGTAAGGAATTAGGCTGTATCCGAGAGCCTCATAAATCGCCCGAAAATAGCACCATAAATAGCACCACTAAAGAGCAGACATAATGTCTGAGCTGCTGTTTTACACAAGCAAATATTCCTTCACACGGAAGAGGTCACTGGTTCGATCCCAGTATGGCCCACCAAACTTGTTTTCTGGCGCGCTTAAAACGACTCGAGCCGGGTATGCTTGTGCCATGGCTGCCAAAAAGATTTCTGTCGATACAGTGCTTGAGTTGTTCCGCGAGTTGCCCGCTTCTTCAAAAGTTTCCGCCCTCACCGCACTGGGAACGTCATCGTCCCTGGTCTGGGCAGGAACCACCGCTGCGGGGATGTGGAAAGTCCATCAAGAGGTTTCCAGTCACCGTTGGTTCTGGGAGGACCACGTCATCTCCGGGCTAGCAAAGCTGGACGAACTGGGGATGCTGGCAAACCCAGAAATCTACGCCCCCGGCTTCGAGATATTTTCTAACGGGGCGCAACGTTATATGCACCGCAGCGACTGGTACTCGAACAAACCGATTTTCCCGCAAACCGGTCAAAAACTGCATCGTCCCTCGAAAATTAAGAACGCCCCTCCCCTGGTTTACGTCGCTCTCGGTGATTCCGCCGCACAAGGGGTGGGTTGCGAGAACGTGCAGGACTCTTACGTGGCTTTGTTTGCCTCCTATCTGCGACGTGCCACGCAGCGACGGGTTATCGTGCTGAATTTTTCCATTTCCGGGGCCATCGCCTCGACCGTAGTCAACACGCAAATTCCGCAGCTGCTGGCCACGGGCTTAACGCCGGACATCATCACCCTGGACATTGGCGGTAACGATGTGTTTGCCTCCGAGGGGCAAAGCACCGAAGATTTCCAGCAACAGATGGAAATTATCCTGAATAGCCTGCCTGCTCGCGCTTTTATTTCTGAGGTTCCCCCGGCGAAACCCCTCCCCGCAGATAAACGCGCCATCGAGATGAATGACATCGTCATCCAGACAGTATCCGAGTCGGACCACATTTTGGTTCCCATGCGCCACTTAGGAGATGTGCCTCTGTGGAGAACCCTCATGATTCGAGCCGAGGACGGTTTCCACCCCAACACCGACACCTATCGCCAGATTGCTGCCGAGTTTGTGCGCATGGCCGAACCGCTTCTGCAGGAACGCGGCTGGTGGCAAGCCTCGACTGCTGACATAGTTCCCCCGCTGCCTGATGAAACGGAGGCCAGTCGTTCCAACCCGTTGAGCGGACTTCTGAAACTCAATTCCACCGAAAAAGACGATGTCCCACCCGGCGAGGAACAGCCCTCATAACCCACATTCAGCACACCACGCTGGAGTATGAGATATTTGGATTATGGAAATTTGGCCAGGAAAACCTTATCCGCTGGGGGCAACTTATGATGGGAGCGGAACAAACTTTGCACTTTTTTCAGCCAACGCTGAAAAAGTGGAACTCTGTTTAGTAGAGGACGACGGACAAGAAACTGAACGTTTCTCTTTGGAAGAAGTCGATGCCCACGTGTGGCACGGCTACATCCCGAACCTCCGTCCCGGGCAACACTACGGATACCGGGTTCACGGCCCTTACGACCCCACCAATGGGCAGCGCTTCAATCCGAGCAAACTGTTGCTGGACCCTTATGCCAAAGCCATCGCCGGCGACTTAGACGGCGACATGTCCATTTTTGCCTATCCGGCCGGGAATCCAGACGGCTATTCCGAGGCAGACTCGGCCGCGCACACAATGCATTCAGTCGTCATCAACCCCTTCTTTGATTGGGGCAACGACCGTCATCCCCGCTTGGACTACCCGGACCTGGTTATTTATGAAACTCACGTCAAGGGGATGACCATGTTGAACCCTGCCATTCCCGAAGCGCTGCGGGGCACTTACGCGGGAATGGGACATCCGAACAACGTTTCCTATCTGAAACACTTGGGCGTCAACGCCGTGGAACTCATGCCGGTGCACCAATTCGTCACCGATCCTTCCCTGGAGGCAAAAGGCCTCAAAAACTATTGGGGTTACAACACTATCGGCTACTTTGCCCCGCATAATGGCTACTGTTCGGATCGCCGGGGCGACCGTCAGGTCGAAGAATTCAAACAGATGGTCAAAGACCTGCATTCAGCCGGTATCGAAGTCATCCTCGACGTTGTGTACAATCACACCGCCGAGGGCAACCAGATGGGACCGACGCTGTCTTTCCGCGGCTTGGACAACGAAGTGTACTACCGCCTGGTGGAGGGCGACCGGGAACACTACTTCGACACGACCGGAACCGGCAATTCCCTACTGATGCGCTCCCCCGCGGTACTGCAGCTGATTATGGATTCGCTGCGCTATTGGATTACCGAGATGCACGTCGATGGTTTCCGGTTTGACCTCGCGTCAACCCTGGCCCGAGAACTCAGCTCGGTTGACAAACTTTCGGCGTTCTTTGACATCATCCACCAAGATCCGATTATTTCCCAGGTCAAGCTCATTGCCGAGCCTTGGGACGTCGGCGAAGGCGGCTACAACGTGGGCGGTTTCCCGATTTTGTGGTCGGAATGGAACGGGAAGTATCGCGACACGGTGCGGGACTACTGGCGTGGCGAGCCAGCAAAACTGGGTGAGTTCGCGTCCCGGTTCAGCGGTTCGGCAGACCTCTATGCCCATACCGGCCGACTGCCGGTGGCCTCCATCAACTTTGTGACCGCCCATGACGGATTTACCTTGCTTGACCTGGTCTCCTATAACGATAAACACAATGAAGCCAATGGTGAAGGCGGGGTTGACGGAGACAATAACAACAAATCTTGGAATCACGGGGAGGAAGGTCCCAGCAGCGACGAGTCCATTAATGAACTGCGCCGCCGCCAACGTTTCAACTTCCTCACCACCCTGCTGCTGTCCCAAGGCGTGCCCATGATTTCTCACGGAGACGAGTTGGGGCGCACCCAGGGCGGTAACAACAACGGGTATTGCCAAGACAACGAAACCACCTGGATTCATTGGAACGAAGACGCGCGTGACCATAAGATGTTTGACTTTACCCGAGCTCTGATTCACCTGCGCAACGAGCACCCGGTGTTTCGCCGGCGCCGGTTCCTGGCTGGGGACGCGGCCCGCGGCGGAGAATCGGATCGTGGCGACATCGAGTGGTTTAGCGTCAACGGCGAACATATGACCGATGAAGAATGGACGACCGCTTACGCTAAAGCCCTAACCATTTCCCTAAACGGGGCTTCTATTGACGAGCCGGGCAAACGCGGTGAGCGCGTGGAAGATGATGATTTTATCCTCATGTTCAACGCCTCCGAAAAGGACTTGGAGTTCACTATGCCCCAGTGGGCTCATGATTTGCAGTGGTATCGGGTCATCGACACGACAGCGGAACAGCCAATTGAGACGGATTTCGAGCGGGCCAAGATGCTGGGTTCCCCCGAGACCGTTACGGTACGTTCGCGTTCCATTGTGGTTTTGGCCTCCCCCTTGGCCGACCCCTCTCTCTAGTATTGGGCGACGGGCAGTCCGAAAAGGTATTTCGGGTCTGCAGGGCGTGGTACGGCCGGTTTTCCCTCTCTCTCGCTTACGCTGAGAGGGTGAGCAAGGCGAGTTCAACGGCACAGACGCAGGTACCCCCAGCGTGGGAACTCGCTCTTTTGTCGCTGCGCCAAGCCTCGGTACCGCCCCGCGTTTCCATTCACGAGGTGCCTGCCCCGGTGAAAATTGCCCCTTATGCAGTGGCGATTAGCGCGGAGACGGCGCTGCACGTGGAGGCGGAGGCTCCCGCTACCGGCCGGTTTGTGTGTCTCTACGATCCGCAGACCCAAGAAGGTTGGGGCGGCGAGTTTCGGGTTATTGCTCTGGTGGCGACCGATACGGAGTTAGCTTTGGGTGAAGATCCGCTAGCCGGGGAAGTCGCCTGGTCTTGGCTCCGCGAGTGTTTAGCGAGCCGAGATGCTGATTACGGACATTTGGTGGGTACCGCCACCACGACCATCAACCGTTCTTTTGAGGGCTTCGCACTGCGCGCCACCTCCGCTACCCTCGAGATTCGCGCTTCTTGGACCCCTGGCAGCCCCGATTTGAGCGCCCATTTCCTAGCGTGGCTGGACACCATGCTCCAAGCGACCGGGCTCTCCCCCGAGGAAAACGTCACTCAGCTGCGTCATTAGGACCTTCCCCACCACCCTTGTGCGCTAACGAACATTCCCCTCAGAAACACCCCTACGGTGCGGCAGGATCAGTGCAGCCGCGCCAGGTTATAACATAGAACCGTTATGTCGAGCACCACTTCAAAACCGCAATCCCCACGGCTGGTCGCCCGTACCCGCGAGCCTTTGGCTCCGATTGTGGACACCCCCGCAGCCCTGCAACATGTCTGTGAACTTGTCGCTGCCGCCACGGGACCGGTGGCGCTCGATACCGAACGTGCCGGATCATTTCGCTATTCTCAAGGCGCCTACCTGGTGCAATTGCGTCGCGATGGGGTGGGCACTGTCCTCATCGACCCGGTAGCCTTTCCCGATTTGAAGCCCTTGAACCGGGCTATTGGCAAGGCGGAGTGGATTTTGCACGATGCGACCCAAGACCTGCCCTGTCTGTCGGAACTGGGGATGCGCCCGCAGCTGCTGTTTGACACGGAACTGGCGGCTAAACTGTTGAACTTTGAGGGGTTTGGCCTGGCCGCGGTGATGGAACAGGTGCTGGACATCACCTTGGCGAAGGAACATTCTGCGGCGGATTGGTCCACCCGACCCCTGCCCTCCGACTGGCAAACCTACGCTGCCCTGGACGTGGATTACCTCATTGAACTGCGCAATGAGCTGTGGCTCCAGCTGCAAGACGAGGACAAAGACGACTGGGCAGAGCAAGAATTCGACTTTCTGTTGGATTTTCAGCCCCCTGCGCCCAAACCTGATCCGTGGCGTCACGTCCCCGGTTCTGGAAAAGTTCACGCCCCGCGCAACCTCGCCGCCCTGCGGGAACTGTGGTATTCCCGCGATGAACTGGCTCAGGACGAGGATTTAGCACCTACCAAAGTGCTGACGAACGCGGCGATGATTGCCTTGGCGGCGGGGCTGCCGAAGGGCAAACGTTACATGGGAGCTTTGGAGGATTTTCGCCACGACCGGGTCGGCCGGAAGCGTGCCGACCGCTGGTTTGCGGCTTTACGCCGGTCCTATCAGCTGTCCACCAAGGAACTCCCCCCGCGGCGTGCCCCGCGCATTCCCGGCGAGGTTCCGGATTCGCGCACTTTCACGCACAATCACCCGCTGGAGGCCGATCGGTGGCGACGTTTGCGTGAAGCTGTTGCCGGGGTTGCTACCCAGTTAGATGTCAACTATGAGGCTATGTTAGAACCAAAAACTATTCGCCGATTGGCTTGGGTGCTGCCTGACGATGCTCCGGAGTCCCAGGTCTTGGAAGTGCTGCAGGCCAGTCAGGCGCGGCCTTGGCAGATTGAAAATACTTTGGATTCGCTGGTGAAAGCCCTTAAATCCGAGAATTAATGGAATCAGCCAGCGCTCGGGGGGTCAGCCCCAGTTCTTCTCGGATTTCGTCGCGCGTGGCGTGGTGCAGAAATTGTCGCGGAATCCCGTAAGATAGCACGGGAGTAAAGATGTCCTGCGCCGCTGCGGCGTTGCGTAGCTGGGACCCAAAACCGCCTTCCACCAGGCCGTCCTCTAGGGTTACGACCCGGTCGTAGGCTCCTACCGCCGCCACCAAGTCAGCGGGCACGGGAATGAGCCACCGCGGATCGACGACGCGCACCGCCAGATTGTTGAGGGCCTGGAGTTCGTTCGCGACCTCCACCCCCAGGTGGGCAAACGCTCCGGTCGCCACAATCAAAAGGTTCTGGGGTCGGTTTGAGCTGGCCGTTGCCTCGCGGGTCGGTGCTGACGGTGCCACGAAGTCAGCCGATTCCCACAGCACATCGCTGCCATGGGCACGTTTCAGTGCCGGCAAAGGCTTGGGCAGCGAACCTTTCGGATAGCGCACGATGGTGGGTCCGTCGTCAATTTGGAGAGCCTCGCGCAGTTCTGTGCGCAAAGTCTCCGCATCGCGCGGCGCGGCCAGGCGCAGACCGGGCACCGTCCCAGCCAGAGCTATGTCCCACATACCGTTGTGACTGGCGCCGTCACTGCCGGTAATACCGGAACGATCCTCGACAATCGTCACCCCAGCCCGGTGCAGCGCGATATCCATCAGCAACTGGTCATAACCCCGGTTTAAGAACGTGGAATACAGGGCGATGACCGGGTGCATCCCGCCGTATGCCAAACCGGCGGCAGTGGCCAGGGCATCCGCTTCCGCGATACCAACATCGAAAACCCGGTCGGGGAATTCTCGTTGCATCGGGCACAACCCTACGGGGCGAAGCATCGCGGCGGTCAGGGCGACGATTTTTTCGTTCTCACGCGCCAGGTTGCAGATTTCCTCGGCAAAAACCTGAGTCCATTCAAAGCGTTCCGGCTCGATGGGCAGGCCGGTTTCGGGATGAATCCGTCCGATTGCGTGGAAGTGGTCGGAAACGTTTTCTTCCGCCGGGGTGTAGCCGCGGCCCTTTTGGGTTATGACGTGTATCAATACGGGCTTCTTCGCAGCCTTCGCCCTGGTGAAACTAAACTCCAGGGCGGCAATGTCGTGTCCGTCAATGGGGCCGGTATAGGTAATACCCAACTCGTCAAACAGGACCCCTTCGGCAGAGGCGACCATGTCGCGCAACCCGGCTTTCGCGGCGTGCAACCCGGAATACACCAGATTTCCCACCGGCCCGCCGCCTTTCAGGGTTTGTTTGCCCCACTTCAAGGCTTTGTCATACTGGGGTGTAACCCGCAGGGCATCCAGGTGATGTGCCAGCCCGCCGATGGTCGGAGCGTAGGAACGCCCGTTGTCGTTCAAGACTATGATTAGCCGGCCTTCGTTTTCTTCGGCAATGTTGTTCAGAGCCTCCCAAGCCATACCACCGGTCATCGCTCCATCGCCAATGACCGCTACGACCCAGCCTCGTTTGCCGGTCAGGCGGTTTGCCCGGGCAATCCCGTCCGCCCAGGACAGCGCGGCTGAAGCGTGGGAGTTTTCCAGCACATCCGTATCAGATTCCGCCCGCGAGGGATACCCAGACAGGCCGCCGCGTTGACGCAGCCGGGAAAAATCTTGGCGTCCGGTCAGGAGTTTGTGGACGTAAGTTTGGTGTCCCGTGTCAAAAATGAAAGTGTCTCGGGTGACATTAAACACGCGGTGCAGGGCGATGGTCAGCTCGACCACGCCGAGGTTCGGACCCAGGTGTCCCCCGGTCTTTGCTACTGATTGCACCAAGAATTGACGAATTTCCTCCGCCAGGCGATTGAGTTCCTGGTGGTTTAGATTCCGCAAATCGCGCGGCGAAGAAATCGTCGGCAATAGGCGCAGCGACATCAAGTCAGCGTTTTGCGCGTTTACGGGTTCAAGTTGGGACATAGAATCGTAAAACTCCTCATGAAGATACCGTCCCATTCTATCCGGTTTTTACGTTTTCTTTCATGTCGTGCCAGTTTGGAGCGGTGGCCGCGCAACGGTTTGGCCGGTAGACCGAAAAATAGCTCCCCGAACTGACCAGAGGGCAATTCGGGGAGCTATAAACGGTTGAACCGCTAGCACCTAGGCTTTCACCAGGTTACGCAGCACGTAGCGCAAAATGCCGTCGTTGCGGTAGTAGTCGGCTTCTCCAGGGGTGTCGATACGTACCACCGCATCGAACTCGACCTTGGAGCCGTCCGTCTTGGTAGCGCAGACTTTCACCGTCTCCGGAGTCTTGCCTTCGTTCAAAGCGGTTACACCGCTGATGTCAAAGGTTTCCGTCCCGTCCAGGCCCAGCGAGTCCGCGGACTGTCCCTCCGGGAACTGCAGTGGCAGGATACCCATCCCAATCAGGTTAGAACGGTGAATACGTTCGAAGGACTGCGCGATAACGGCTTTCACACCCAGCAGGCGGGTACCTTTTGCGGCCCAGTCGCGGCTAGAACCCGTGCCGTATTCCTTGCCGCCCAGCACGACCAGCGGAATCCCGGCGGCCTGGTAGTTCATGGAGGCATCATAGACGTAGGCCTGAGGGCCGCTTTCCTGGGTAAAGTCGCGGGTGAAACCGCCCTCAACCCCGTCCAGCAGCTGGTTCTTAATGCGGATGTTGGCAAACGTGCCGCGCATCATGACTTCGTGATTGCCACGGCGCGAACCGTAGCTGTTGAAGTCCTTAGGCTGCACCCCGTTGCCGGTCAGGTACTGGCCAGCAGGAGTTTCAGGCTTGAAAGCGCCGGCCGGAGAGATGTGGTCGGTCGTGACGGAATCGCCCAGTTTCAGCAAAACCCTGGCGCCGTGGATGTCCCGCACCGGTTCGGGCTCCATCTTCATTCCGTCAAAGAACGGTGCCTTGCGCACATAGGTCGAGTCATCGTCCCAGGTGAAGCGGCTGCCTGCCGGAGTCGGCAGGGACTGCCAACGCTCATCACCGGCAAACACGTTTGCATAATCCTTCGTGTACATATCGCGGTTAATGGTTTCGTCGATAGTCCGTTGCACCTCAGCGGGGTCGGGCCAGATGTCACGCAGGAACACATCGTTGCCGTTTTGATCCTGCCCCAGGGGCTCCGTCTCAAAATCGAAGTCCATAGTACCGGCCAGGGCGTAGGCCACAACCAGCGGCGGGGAAGCCAGGTAGTTCATCTTAACGTCGGGGCTGATACGCCCCTCAAAGTTACGGTTACCCGACAGCACCGCTGTAACGGCCAGGTCGTTGTCGTTGATGACCTTCGAGATTTCGGGCGGAACCGGACCGGAGTTACCGATGCAGGTCGCACACCCATAACCCACCAGGTTAAAGCCCAGCTCATCAAGGGGACCCCACAGACCGGCCTGGTCAAAGTAGTCCGTGACGACTTGGGAACCGGGAGCCACCGACGTCTTTACCCACGGCTTTGACTTCAGTCCCTTAGCGCGGGCGTTGCGAGCCAGAATGCCAGCAGCCATCATCACCGAGGGGTTGGAGGTGTTCGTGCAAGACGTGATGGAGGCAATGACCACGCGGCCATGATCCAGGTTGGTCTTGGTGCCGTCAGCGGTGGTCAGATTCACGAGCTTGTGCGCTTCGGGAGCGTAGGTGGGCACCAGGGTCTGCTCGAAGGTTTGCTTGGCTTCGCTCAACTTAATGCGGTCTTGCGGACGCTTCGGACCGGCAATGGAAGGCACCACAGTAGACAGGTCGAGTTCCAGGTACTCCGAGTACTTGGGCTCAAAACTCGGATCGTGCCACAGGCCCTGTTCCTTGGCGTAAGCCTCCACCAAAGCGCAGCGCTCTTCGTCACGTCCGGTCAAGCGCAGGTAGTCCACGGTGACCTGGTCGATGGGAAAGATGGCGGCGGTTGAACCGAATTCGGGAGACATATTGCCGATGGTGGCGCGGTTAGCCAGCGGCACCTGAGTGACGCCCTCGCCATAGAACTCCACAAACTTGCCGACCACGCCGTGCTCGCGCAGCATCTGGGTGATGGTGAGCACCACGTCCGTAGCGGTAGCGGCGGCAGGGATAGACCCCTTGAGTTTGAATCCGACCACGCGCGGAATCAGCATGGATACCGGCTGACCGAGCATAGCGGCCTCGGCTTCGATACCGCCAACGCCCCAGCCCAGTACGCCCAGCCCGTTGACCATCGTGGTGTGGGAGTCGGTGCCAACGCAGGTATCGGGGTAAGCCTGCACCGTGCCGTCGGGCAGTTCCTTCGTGAACACGGAACGTGCCAGATACTCGATGTTGACCTGGTGAATAATGCCGGTCCCCGGCGGCACCACGCGGAAGTTGTTAAAGGCACCCTGGCCCCAACGCAGGAACTTATAACGTTCCGAATTGCGTTCGTATTCCTTGTCCGTGTTGAGTTTCAACGCGTCAGCGCGCCCAAAGTAATCAATCTGGACCGAGTGGTCGATGACCATCTCTGCCGGAGCCAAGGGGTTGATCTTCTCCGGGTCCCCACCCAGGTCTTTCACAGCCTCGCGCATAGTGGCCAAATCAACCACGCAAGGCACGCCGGTGAAGTCCTGCATCACCACGCGAGCCGGGGTGAACTGGATTTCCGTGTTGGGCTGCGCATCGGGATTCCACGCTGCCAGAGCCTTAATTTGGTCGGCAGTGATGTTAGCACCGTCTTCGTTACGCAACAGGTTTTCGCCCAAAATGCGCAGCGCGTAAGGAAGCTTTTTTAAGCCTTCCACGGCATCGAGAGAGAAAATCTCGTAGGATTTACCTCCCACCTGCAAAGTCTTGCGAGCATTTAAGCTGTTCAAACTGGCCATAAATAACCTCCTAAAGGGTGGCAACAACGCCACAAAGATTTATCTCGACATCAAGATATATTTTATTTCGTCATTTCACAACACACTAGGGGTTGCATCGCGGACATTTTTTCGCTGTCCTGTCAGATGCATTCCCCAAATAGGCTTCTACCTGAGGTTATAGGTTGCAAAATGGCTTGCCTCGTAACTGCGTCTCGAATTCACAAGGGCGTTGCGCGCCGATTTGTCGGTCCTCTTGCGTGGGCAATTCGCAAAACTTCTGTTGCGCAAATCCCAATTCTTTGCTCTTTGCTTTCCTATGTTCCTCAAGAATTCTCCAACGACAACCTGGCAATCGTCCGCCAGCATACTTGGCGGCAGGCGCATCCAGAAGAATCAATCTGATTCTGCGTAGGCATTCGTACTGACAAAAGACATTAATAAGGTAGCTAATGCTATGAAAACAGCGAAAAGACCATAAGCGATGTTCGTGTGGAAGACTCCCAGCGCCCACAGCGCAGCCAAGCAGTAACCGTAAATTACAGCCCAAAAAATCCCCAGAACGAAGTCCTGATTCACTCGTAACGTCAAAGTGTGCCAATGTCTGGCAATCTGGGCTACCAGCTTCACCAAAATGGCCATCCACAGTACTAAGAATGCGACGACGGCAAACCACTCATCACTGATTTTGTTTAGCAGCAGAGACAAACTGCTGCCCACGCCTACGGTAATAACTGCTCCCAGCCCTGCGCCGAGGACGGCGAGGATTGCCATCAGCCGCGACTTTTCTGCGAGTTTATTCAGACGCAATGTTAGGTAAACGACTGCAGGAGTTTCGAACAGATAACCCAGGAAGTTTACCCAAATCACACTCATGAACACATGATGATTGATGTCCCAGGAAAGAACACGTCCGTCCCAAATCCAGAACCCCCCGTTGAGTCGGATGGCGGCCACATCCAGTAATAAATCCATCGAAACGACCAGCCAGCCTGCAAAAAGGCTGATTTCAAAACTGCTGCCGGAAAATTTCCTCGCAATTCTGAAACCACAGACGGCCAACGCACCCCACATTAATCCACCAAATACAGGAAACTGATTAGGCGGCGCGCCGATGCTGAAAAAATAGTCGTTGCTGTAGTGATAGATATCCGTGGCTCTCACAGCCAGAATTTCAAGGATGAATCCCGCCATAGTCGCCGCAAAGAACAGACGCAGTTCCACCTGGTTGCGCTGCTTGGCAATGTCTCCTAGCAACAGAACGGTTAGCAGGTAGCAAATAATTTCAAAGGCATTAATCCAGTTCACCGCACCTCCCGAGTGTCTACATTACACTGTAAACTAGCTGCTAATTTCTGTTTTAGTACCGTAAGAGTCACCACGTGTGTCAAGACTACCCTGGTGATAACCTTACATCAGTCCTGAATTCCACAATTGTGTATCCTATGGCGGGCTATCTGGGGTGTTTGCGATGGTGGTAGGTCTTTATGTTTTGGGTCACTAATCAGGTGTTTCAAAACGACAAGACGGAAACAAGAACTGTCCTTCCCCGCCGTTCAAGACTCCAGAAACGTCACAATCTGGAATCCCATTTACGCTAATATGGAGACTATAACAAACGGTTGAAAGACCGAATGTGTATGGAACCCTTCCATGGACAAGTCATTGCGGGCTACCTGGTAGTACTCTCCTCTAGCAATGCTCGACGAGACGCTGTTATCCTAGAGGCACAACGAACAATCGTCCGAATCCTACGACCAATACAAGAACAAAACATCATATATCAAGGCCACAAAATCCAATACGGCGACTCTTCACACACAAGCCCAGCAAATCCTAAACAAACTGGATCACTAAAATATATAAATTAGTCCAAAATGCACGATAGCCGGGACTTGCACTATTTGGCAATGCAAATTACGCTAATCCTCTCATTTGTGATCTGCAACAGTAGGTTTCTATCAATCACCATCGAATAAATTCGTCTTGAACATCTCTTTGAGTTGCTGCGGAGCTGCCTCCATCTCTTTAATACTAAAAGGTAGACCACACAAAATGACCTTATTCGTCGCTCCACACAACCTGTTACCGGAATAACCAATCACACGATATCCCATTTCATTTGCTGGATAGAATAATATACCCGCCTTCCCTGTACTCTGGGGTTCAAAGGCGCAATATGCCAATATTTGGTGTAAGTCTGCCCGATGTGTCTCCTTCAAAATTTCGCTTGCTAGATTACTCGCGTAATAATTCGCTTTGTATTTTGCGTCAGCCATGTACAAGCGTTCGCCGATAGTGAACACTATATCCGGTTCTAGGTAACTTAATCCCCACGCGGGGATACGACCTACCCCGCGGATCTTGCTGTTTGGATACGTCTTGCCGGACATCCCCCTGGCTGCATGTGCGACAACGGTCTGGACATAGCGTTCGAAGAGCTCCGCCATATCCATCCGCCATGCAGTGCACTGCGTGTTGCCTTTCTTCAAGATGATATTCGATTGTTCCTTAGCCGCAATGACGCATCGGGGGTCATGCGTTCTGATGGAGATTGATGTGACGGGCTTCGGGCATATATCAGCAACTTTTCTCGCAAGAGTGTTGATTTTAGACTCGTAACCGTAGCGAATCGAAGCCGGGGTACCTACATCGATGAGTATTCCTTGTGCGATATCAAATACATACTTCAGCTCCCGCCACTCGCGATGATCTGTAGTGAGAATGCTGTCATGCGCTGGAAATATCAGCGCCTTCCGTGGATCTGCGCTGCATGACGCATACTTCCGCCAGTCAGTACTCGACTTCGGATACCGATGTGAACGGTCTTGTGTATCGAACTTTCTCCATGAGTACCGATATACAGCCTCAAACAGATCGACGTATTTCATTGCCTCGTAGTACATCGGCGGACTAAGTTGCATCGGATTGCACAGCATGTTGTCGTCTGAAAATTCCGGGGAAATAGAATACTCAAGCGCAGCCAGTAAGCGAGTTAAATCGGAAAAAACATCCTCACCAGTGTCAAATCTGGGGATGACCTGGAAATCTTTGTGCGCTATGCCGTCATATGGCATTCTGACTGGAATCGCTCCGATATAATTCGAGGAATGGAATGATAGAGTCAAAGCGTTGTCCACTCCCTCGAGCACAACCTTGATCCCGAGGAAGTCAAACATCTTCTTGTTCAGATCCACGAAACGCCGGACCTGACCCTCAAGATGACGTTTGTCAACCTTCTTGTCGAAGAGCCTCTCGTATATTTCCCTATTGTGGAATCCTTTGGATTCAGACAGGCAGGGTAATGTGCAGAACAGCTTGTCCATTACCTGAACATCTCCGTGTGGATCCTATGGCGGAAATAATTGACGAAATCATCTTTCGAACGTGAAAGCATCCCGTTGGCGAGGTATTCTTTGATCAAGGGCATAACCTCGTATTTCAGTCGTTCTCCCATCTCGGCTCTCTCAATAGTGTCCTTATCTTTCCCTTGGCCATTCTTCACCACAAAGTATGCTTGACCGGGCTGTAGGTTCAGCTCCTCGTCTGTCGCATATTCTTCGAAGATTTCTCTGATAGCGTTGAACTCCTCTGTACAGAACTTGTAGTTCTCATCCGTCTTGATCTCATGGGGAATCATGGTGTACCAGGCGAATCTCCGCCTCAAAGCAAAATCAACAACTGCAAGGCTCCTGTCCGCGGTGTTCATCGTAGCAATGACATAAAAATTATCCGGCAATTTGTCCAATGAAAGCTCCGGGCATATCTGTATTGTTCCAGCTTTGCTGTCAGACATGGTCGGCTCAAACAGGTAGAAGGCCGGCCCCAGCACATTCGAAAGATTTGCCCTGTTAATCTCGTCAATGATCAAATATACCTTCTTGTCCCTTTCCATTTGGGCGGTCTCTATCGCTTTGACGAGCACACCCTTTTTGGCTTTGTATTTCAGCAATTCATCCGTTGTATCTGGAAGAATCCCATAAACAAAATCACTATACGACGTTTCCGCATGGAACTGAGTGAAGAATACAATGCTATCAGGACAATCTTCGATGATCTTTTTAGCCATTCTGGTTTTTCCGGTACCTGGAGCACCCTGGAGGACTATATATTTTCTACTTTCCAATAGCTCTCGGATTTCCCTCTCCTCATTTATGGCTACACTCTTGACTGGCATCGATTCCTTCACCATCTTTCTCTGGTCTTTATTCGACGGCCAGCCACGGATAGTGGCATATAATGCCAGATACAACTCAATGATTTCTTGACACTTTTTTTCATTATTAGGATCGAAGATGGTCGCAGCTAAAATGACTTTCTCATAGCTTTTCACAGCATTGCTCAGTGTCTCGGGAATACCATTTGCTTCGCAATAATTCCTGAATCCATCCCGGGAATTGGTATCCAGGAAATCATTCTTAATGAAAGAATTCATAGCATTCTCCGCGCCCTGAAGACATCTAGAAAAAGCCCTCCTCGTTCCGGGGACGGTAGCGATGTCAAAATCGTTTTTAAATCCCAAACTTCCAATCACTAGAGCGACAATCCACCTGTCACTTTCGATATTTTTTTCATTGCTCGGGAACACAACAATACTCAAATCAGAATACGGCCCAGAGGGTTCTTCACCCTCGTTAATACAACCAAAATATGCACCAGTATCCGGGAAGGGATCATTTATGTTCTTCCTCTTGACATAATTAAGCTTGTCTGAACGCACTTTACCGCCGAACTTATCAGCAGTAGGGAAGAAAAATTTATCCATAAGGTCAACGAATTCCGCAAACATAAAATTTCTCCTAACGAATGTATTAAAAAATTCGGCTGGTTCCCTTCAATCCATACAGACCTATGTAATCCAAACCCCTTCTCGAGTTTCTACGAAACGGGAGTAGGACGACTTCGATACGTTTCCGCATATCAGTGCGGGCTGTTCAGCCAACCGAACAGTAGCGGATGAAGAAGCTAACGGGGACAGGAGTTCCCGGGAACCTCGGCATCATATCTGTGACATTAATGCTACCGTCTCCACGTGGCTGGTGTAGGGGAACAAATCGAAGGCTCGCCAGGTCTTAACCCGGTAACCCAACTGGCGCATGGTTTCCAGGTCCCTGGCACAGCTAACCGGGTCGCAGGAAAACAGCGCCACCAAATCCGGATTCTGCTGACAAATCGCTCGTGCCACCGCTTTGCCCAACCCCGAGCGCGGCGGATCAGCCACCACCAAGGTGCCGGCACTGACCATCTCGCCCAGCGGCAAGTCATGCAACAACTGCGGCGAAACGTTGCCACGCCGCACCTCAACCTGCTCGAAACCGGCCTTCGCCAAATTATAGGCAGCCGATTTCGTCGCCGGACCGTCGCCCTCCACCGTGGTCAAACGCCCTTGTGCACCCACGGCCTCAGCCAAGAACAGCGAAAACAACCCCGAACCGGAATACAGCTCCCACACGTCGAACCCCTCGGCCTCACCGATGGCACCCAACAGTGCGGCTGCGAGGGTCGCGGGCGCGCGCCGGTCAGTCTGCCAAAACGAACCGGCAAAAATCCGGTACGTAAAAGTCCGGTCCCCGACGCTGACCGTTTCCCGCACCCGCGATGTTGTCGGCTCGCCGTCCACGCTGAAAGTCTGGCCATCAACGAACAGCACCGGCGCGGAACTTGACGGGGCAATGACCCGCAGACGGGTTCCCGGCGCAAATTCCCAATGCCGCCGGAACAAATCCAAGTCGACCAGCTCGGGTACCATCAGCGGAAAAGAACGCACGGTGTGGACGTTGTGGGCCGCAGCTTCGTACATGCCCAGTCCCCCGCCCTCGCTGATGGTAAAGCTCACGCGAGTGCGGCCCGGCTCGGGACCCAACGATTCGACTTCCCAACCAAGGTGAGCCTGATCCAGCTGTTCCAGCAGTTCCGGGCTACCATTTCGCCGGATAGCGTCACGCACCACGTCACGCTTCCAGCGCAGCTGAGCTGGATAAGCAACGTGTCCCAGTTCCACCCCGCCCAGATCCTTTGCCTCACCTTCGGGCCAGATATGTGCGACCCGATCCGCACTGGCGGTTTTCACCCGCACGACCCGCCCATAGGCAACTTTGGAACGCTCCGAGGTGACCTCGACCTCGACAGTTTCGCCCGGCACTCCTCCCCGCACCATAACGACTTTTCCTGATGCCAAACGGCCCACGCAATATCCGCCGTGAGCCGGCCCACCCAGTTCGATTAGTTCAGTTTGCATATATTTCCCTTCAAGCCATCAAGGTGACCCAGGTAATCGTCACTCGTTCTAGGCGTGCCAAGTGGCGAGCATAAGTACGTTCCGCCGCGTTGTGTAGCCATCCCAGAGCCCTGCATTTCGGGACGTACCGTGGCAAATAGACCGAGATAGAGGTCAGAGGATCCATATCGAGTTTGGCGCTGAGGTATTTTTGAACCGATCCCAGGTGATTACCGCCCTCGTCAGGAATCAAGGTCAGCGTAGCGGTGATTCCCAACTCCTGCCACTGGCGGCGGATCTCAGTTTCGTCCTCATCTGGTTCAAGCACGTGCAAGACCTCGACATTAGGGTGGTGCGCGGCCCACGCGTAACGAATAGTTTTTAGGGCAGAGGCGTCAAAACGCGGCACCAGCACGAGGGCGAGAGTATGTTTCACCGGGGTTTCGGCGTGTTCGAGCTGCGACATTTTGTTTTGCACCCTCCGGTAATAGAAGTTGAGACAATAAATCAGCAATCCCAGTCCGGCCCAGACGGCCAGCACATAAAGTTCAAAAATGGAATTGAATGCCACCGAAACCACAATCAGGATAATCAGACTGATAATGACGCTGATGATGGCGATGCGGTAGTACCGCTTGGATTGGCGACGTTGCACATACGTTGCCCCTCTGTGGAATCGGGAACGCCACATGCGCATCCGGGCCACTTGGCCCAAGAAGCTGGAGATGGCCACGAAAGTCACCCAGGTCAGCGCTGCCACCCCCATACGGCTGTGTACTGTCAGCGCCACCGCGAACGTAACGACCATGAACGTCAAAATCGAAGCCGAACGCCCTCGGCGCATCCAAGACACGGGAACCTGATGGACCGCCAAGTCGTGACCGCTCAAATCCGTTAGCAAAGTGGAGACACTGGAGACATAGATATAGGCGCTGATGAGGCATCCCACCGCGAACAGAGACATAATCGGAACGACCAGCCATCCGTTCTTGTCCAGCAAAACCCTCAGCAATAAAGCCAAGTTGCCGGGCCCTTGAATGACCGTATCCAGGCGGGTCCAATGGAATCCGGCCACCGTAAACGACAGATAGACCGTAGCGGCAAACATGGCGGCGGCGGAACCACCCAGAACTCTGAACATGAGACCAGAAAGCGGCTGACGGCTTTCGTTGCGGAACAGTGTCACCGCCGGGGTCACCGGAACCAGCAGTAGCGCCGCTACGGCAGCAGCTTTCCAACCGGACTGCAGGTTAGCATCGGCGACCGCGTTCTTGGCTTTCGTAGTGGAACTAAGCAGCTCCAACAAACCGGGCTTGGCTCCGTTACGCAGGTAGTGCCAAAAACCGTAGGCCAACAACAAGAAACCCACTACGAATATCACCAGGGTAAGCCACGGAATCGCCCTGCGGATAGGTTCGGGGAAAAACAGCGCCAGCAGCAGCAAGACGAAACCGGCAATGAGAATCCACACGCGATACTTTTCGGGCAAATCCGCGGAAACCACGATAAAGGTGGTAGCGGTAGAGACCAGGGCTGCTACGGCGACGACCATCGCCAGCAGCGAGGCCGCGGCGGTGAGAGCTCCGAGGAAAGACCCCAAGTAGGCTTGCACCAGGGCAGCCGTGGAATCTAAACGGTGGGTTTGCCCCAGGGAATACCCGTGGGCCAGCGTTGTTATCAACCCGGCTATCAGGACAAACGCCACAATCCACAGGGCCACCGCGGAAAAAATCGGTCCCGAATACGCAATCAGAGACGGAAAAACCGAGGCCGCAATGAGGGCTGGAAACCAAAATTTTGGTGCGAAGAAAGCCAGCTGGGTAAAGGTCTCCAGCCAACCCTCCTTCGGAGTCAGATTCTTCAGCACGTCTCAACTTTAGCCGCTCGGATTCAAACCGGAAAGAATTTCCCTACCCAACCCGTGAAATGTAGCCGAATTTGTGCCTTTCAGGTTATGTTTTAAGAGTGCATTTTGTAATCATGGGCTGTGGCCGCGTCGGAACCACGCTGGCGAAAGCGATTGAGGACCGGGGACACACCCTGGCAATTATCGACAACAACACGGATTCTTTCCGCCGACTGTACAAGAATTTTCAAGGACAAAAGCTGACTGGTGAAGGGTACGATCGCAATACACAATTGCAGGCCGGTATCGAAGATGCCTACGCTTTTGCGGCGGTGGCTGATGATGACAATGCTAATATCCTGGCGGCACGCGTGGCCCGCGAGATTTATCACGTAAAGAAGGTGGTGGCGCGCATCTCCGATCCGCGGCGCGCCGAGGTTTATGAACGGTTGGGTATCCCCACCGTCGGCTCTGTGGATCGCACCGCCGCATTATTGCTGGCACGGGTGTTACCGCTACCCCCAGATGTCGTGTTTACCGAGGATACCGGGCACTTGAGCCTGTGCCGTGTTCCCGTGGGACCCAGCTGGGTCGGTCAGGAAGTTTCTGCTTTAGAGACTGAACTGGAGATTCGGGCCGCTTATGTGCTGCGTTTTTCTAAAGTTTTGATGGTTGAGGCCTCGACTGTGTTACAGGAAAACGACGAGTTGTTCTATTTTGTTTCCGAGTCTCAACGCGAAGCGGTGGCCTCCCGTTTGGCCCGGAATTTCAAGGAGTAAAGATGCTGATTGTTATTGCCGGGGCGGGCTCAATCGGCCGCTCCATCGCCAGGGAACTGCTAGCCAGGGGACATGAGGTCACAATCGCCGACTCGAGCCCCGAGGCGATGAAAGTTTCCTCCGTGCCGGAAGCGAACTGGATTCTGGGAGACTTATCCACTCCCGAAACGATGGAGCAAGCGGGCGGGGCGCAAGCTGATGTGGTCGTCGCCACTACCGGCAATGACCAGGCTAATCTGGTTATTGCGCTGCTGGCCAAGACTCAGTTCGGGGTGCCCCGCGTGGTCGGACGGATTAATAATCCCAAGAACGAGTGGATGTTCAATGAGTCTTGGGGCGTGGACGTGCCGATTTCTACCCCCCGGATGATGACTGCCCTGGTCGAGGAGGCTCTGAGCGTAGGTACCCTAGTGCCGATTTTCCGGTTCTTTAACTCCCACAACGGATTGTTCTCGATAGTCCTTTCCGCTGATTCCCCGGTTTTGGGTCGGCCCGCGGGCGAGCTGGAGTGGCCGATAGGGGTTTTGTTGACCGCGGTTATTCAAGACGGGAAAGCGTTGGCTCCCCACGAGGTCGCGAGCTTACACGCTTCGGATCAGTTGCTGTTCCTGTTCCCCGAGCAAAATGAAGATACCGTTGAACAGGTCGGGAAAATATTGACGGCCGCGGATACCACGGATTCAGCTAGCACTGTCGGAGGTGTCGGCATTACCGGTGTCGGAGGGGCCGACGGCGGTAAGGCCAGAGTCGAGGAACTTCCCGTGGGTGCGGCGCAGCAGGAGCCAGCTGAGGTAGAGCGCCAAGGCGAATAGCGGCAAGCCCAACAAAATCTGGAAAGTTCCCAGCCAGGGTACGTTTCCTCCCAGGTATAGGGGCGTTTTTACAGCCAGGCGCAGCAGGAAAACTCCCAGCCAGATGACGGTTACGGCGTAGTATGCTTGCTTATCCGCTTTCAGTCTCGGATCTGTCCTCCAGCTCAAACCTTGAGAGCGAAACCACCCGACCAACAGACCGATTACGGGAAAACGCACCAGAATCGACACCAGAATCACGCTGGCATAAACCGCGTTAATTATCAGGCTCATCAAAAAGTAGTTTTCGCCTTTGCCGCTGAACATGGCCCACAAAACACCGATGATGACGACCCAGAATCCCGCAAACGCCTGCATAATCGAGGAATGCCCAATGAGCCGCGCGATAATCAAGCCCACGGCAAATCCCAGGGAAACCGCCCCGGCCTTCATAACGTCCCAGCCAGCCACGAACGCCACCACGAAAACCAGCGTCGGCCCGATAGACTCGACTATGCCACGCCACCCTCCTACCGCTTGGCGCAGGGAGAATTCTTCGGCGTCCAGTCTGCCCCCCATGTTTCGACCCAGGGCATCCTTGAATTCGTTGAGTCCGGCTGCAACCGATTCCTGGTCTTTTTCCTCGCTCATTTGTCCCCCAAGAGGTGATAATCCGGGTTTATCAGTTCCACCCCGTCCTCGCCCTGCAGCGGAATTCCACACACTTGCAGGCGACGTCCCAAGGTCACTCCGGGAACTTCCATCCGCCCCAGCCAGCGCACGTTGATGAACCCTCCTGCGGTCTCCAGGCAAATCCGGAAAGACGGCACGGCAGAAGGAGACAGGAAAGACCTGGAAAGCACGGTGCCGACCCGGGTTATCTGTTGACGCGGTGACATGGAGAACTCGCTTTGCTTGCGCTGCGGCTAGGCCTGCTGATCGCGCAGAGCCGCCAGCTGACGCGCCAAGTCGTCGGGCAAAACCACGGGAATGACCGAGCGGGGACTCATCGGCCGGGAACCACGCACCACCACGACCTGACGGACAGCCTGTTCTAGGGCCTGCAAATCCGGGTCATCGGCTTGCACCATGCCGTTAAAGACCAGGCGCACAAACCAGTTCGGGCCGTCCACTCCGCAATAGCGAACCTGCACGCGCCCCCGGTTGCCTTTGGCGTCTTGCGCCGCTAACTGCACGAACAGTTCCGTGCCGAAACTGCCCTCGCGTTCGTCACAAGTGTTGCCCGCCGCGGTGGTTTCTCCGCGTACCTGCGCACGAAGCTCGGGCCACAGGCGTTTCGACTTAGGTGCAGCTACCGCCAGCAGCTCTACCGCCGCCTTACCAATCTGCATGGTCAGAGAGCCAAAAGTTTTTTCATCCAGGGGAGATTCGGGATGAACCGCCAGCCCAGGAATCTGGGGCAGCAAGAACACTCCAAAGTCCGCATACTGGGACGTGTCCTGGTCACCAAGTTGTTTGACGTCCAGGGGTCCTGCGGGTTGCTCTTTTGTCCCCGGAATGTCAGACGCGGTCGACACCGAGGCGGATGTATCCGTTTTTACCTCGCTGGCGGAATCGTCCTCGAGCTCACTGGGGGATTCATCCGTCTTACGTTTCTTAGAGAACAGTCCCATCAAGCTACACCCGCACAATCCATGCACACCGGCTGGCCGTTTTCTTCCCCGGCCAACTGGGACGCATGATGCACAATAAAACATTGTGAACACACGAATTCGTCATCTTGCTTGGGGACTACGCGAACTGAGAGTTCTTCGTTGGAAAGGTCCGCGCCAGGCAACTCGAAAGAATCCGCAGCTTCATTTTCGTCCTCGTCAACGGAAGCATCTTCGGAATTTTTTCGCTGAGTTTTTAACTCCTCGAGAGATTCCTCCGGGTTTTCCTCGTCTCGCTTGCGCGGGGCATCGTAATCGGTAGCCATTGCACTCCCTTAAAATAATAGTTTTGGTGCGTCGCGATATTAGCACTACTTTAAGGAAATTGCGACCTCTCGGCAACGTTACGGCGGGTTGACGTGAAAACTGCCTACGATTTTGGCAATGTTTAGCTTAGGAGGAAATATGCGCAGTCTTTCTTTGCTTGGAATTCATACTGACGGCGAACACCTTGTCTTGGTTGACACAGACGGTGAGCGCTTCCTTTTACCCCTCGACGAAGAGCTGCGCTCCATTGTGCGCCAGCAGCGCCGGAAAGTGGTGGCAGCTCTGTCTGCCTCTGACACTCAGGACTTGCGTCCCAAAGACATCCAAACCTTGATTCGCGGCGGCGCCACCGCCCAAGAAGTCGCCACCAGCGCCGGTCTGGACTTGGATCAGGTCAAACGCTACGAAGCTCCGGTTATGGCGGAACGGATTTATGCCGCCCGTCAGGCTCAAGAAACTCGTGTAGCTCCGGACAAAGATGCTCCGGCCTTGGGCGAACTGGTGATAGACCGCCTGGCCACCCGCGGAGTCAGCCCATCTTCACTAATTTGGGATGCTACTCGGCAGCCCGGCGAAAATTGGCTGGTCCACCTGGAGTTTGTCCAGGATGCCAAAGCGCTGGAGGCGAACTGGGACTTTGACCACGAAAACCGCACGTTGACGGCGTTGGACGAACAGGCGCGCTGGCTGACAGAGACAGCCACCCCGGCCGGTTCTGACGCTCTATTGAGCCGGGGACATTTTCACTTCGGTTCCACCCCAGAGGCCGAGGCTTCCCCCACCACGGCTACGAAACCCGTCCCGGCACAGTCTGCGGAAACTAGCGCTACCGAAGCCTTGCTCGATGAGCTCAATGCCGCCCGGGGAACCCGTCTTTCCGTAGTGACCGGCGATGAAGAGGACGATGTTTCCGCGATGGAGGCCGCTATTGCCTCCGGGTTTGCCCCCGATGCTGAGGCCGCGCCGCCAGCCGCCCCCGCCTCGGACGTCGCTTCGCCCCAGCCCGATGCAGACGTTCTACCCCTCGATGCCGCGAAGCGCCAGTCCTCCAAAACTGCTCAACCACCCGCGCAGCCCACAGAAACCGGTGTCCTGCCGGGGATGGAAGATTTGCAGCCGAATCCGGCTTCAGCCCCCGCCGACAGCGGTAAACACACCGCGCGTCGGGGACGTGCCGCCATGCCCTCTTGGGACGAAATTTTATTCGGCTCTAAAGCCGACTGAGATAGACTCTCAGCTGCAATATCGCAGCATCGGGACACGCATTTCCTGTTCACTCAAGCCTCCGTGCAAGCCTTTCATCTGGAATACCTGACTTTTGAAAAAGCGCGAATCCAAGGTTTGGCCTATCCCCGCAGCGAATACGACCACGTCTCCCAACAGTTCCGCCCGGCGTACCGGCGTGCCGTTATAGGAGGCAAATAACGTCTCAGTTTCGTCGCGATTTAAGACTTTGGCTGGTCCCAGCAGCGTCTGCAAACTAACTTGCAGCGCCGCGGCGGCTCCCGGTTTGGCGTGGAGGTGCAAGGCGCGTCCTTCTCCGCTGGCGTCCGCAATGAATTCTGCCGCCGCAGTGTTCGCCAAATCTACGGTAACCTCTGGGGACGTGTTTAACATGCCGTGGTCCGCGGTGATGACGACCCTCACTCCAGGAGCCATACTGTCCAGCATGATTCCAATCGCACGGTCGACCTTTTCCAGGTTTTTCACCCATTTATCCGACCCCACCCCGTAACCATGTCCGGCATGATCGACTTCTGCCATATAGAAATATGTCAGTCCGCCCTGCTTGGACACGGTTGCGGCGTCACGGGCTCGCGCATCCAAGTTTTCTGAAGACACATATGTGGCGCCCCGCAGAGCAGCCCGCGTCAGTCCACCGCCGATAAATTTTTTCGGCCCCAACGCGAAAGCCGGAATTTTCGCCGCGTTCAGGCGTTCAAACCAAGTCGGTTCGGTTTGGAATTCCTCCACCCTTCCCGGGTACTCCTCGAAAGTAATCAAGCTAAATTTCGCCCGTGCTACCGGGTCTATCAGCTGATAGGACAACATATTGTGACGTCCGGGGACCAGCCCGGTCAGGGTGGAAGTAATAGCGGCTGCGGTAGTGGAGGGGCACACGCTGCGGCCAGTCAGAGGCTGCCCTGAGGCAGCGGCGTTTTTCACCAAAGCACGTAGGTTCGGCGCGTGTCCCAAATATTCGTTCAGGTTCCACCACCCCAGTCCGTCGATCAATACGAGGACGATTGGGGCACCAACGGGGCTGACAGCCGCATCGGGTTCCACAGGCAGCCCCTGGGGCAAGGGAGACCAGCCGGCAGCCGCGAACTCGCTTGCCAACAGGGCATCGAGGCGTAAATCAGGATCGTTCGCAGCCATGATTTCGGTGTGAAATTCCGTCTCGCTCACCCTTCCATTCAATCATTTCTGGCCTCGCCGGTGTGGCAAGCGGCGCAAGAGCGGGAAACTTCGTAAGAATTGGTGTCATGTCTGACTCCTCCCTCGAACGCATCCAAGACATCGACATTAACGAGGAAATGGAGCACTCCTTCCTGGAATATGCCTATTCAGTCATTCACGCGCGCGCCCTGCCCGATGCGAAAGACGGGTTGAAACCGGTCCAGCGCCGCATCCTGTTCCAGATGAAACAGATGGGCTTGACCCCGGACAAGGGACACGTGAAGTCGCAGCGCGTCGTGGGCGACGTCATGGGCAAACTGCACCCGCACGGAGACTCAGCCATCTACGATGCCCTGGTGCGTCTAGCACAGCCTTTCACCATGCGTGTGCCGCTTATCGATGGTCACGGCAACTTTGGTTCGCTGGATGACGGTCCTGCCGCCGCGCGCTACACCGAAGCTCGTCTGGCTCCCGCCGCCCTGGCTCTGGTGGATGACTTGGACGAGGACGTTGTCGACTTTGTGCCGAACTATGACAATCAGCTCACCCAGCCTGCGGTACTCCCCGCCGCTTTCCCGAACCTGCTGGTCAACGGCGCGAACGGTATCGCGGTAGGCATGGCCACCAACATTCCACCCCACAATGTAGGCGAAACCATCAACGCCGCTATCTACCTGCTGGATCATCCGCAAGCCGATACCGCGGAACTGATGAAATATTGCCCCGGCCCGGACCTTCCCGGCGGCGGAATTATTGTGGGCTTGGACGGAATCCGCGAAGCCTACGAAACCGGCAGAGGTATCTTCACCACCCGTGCCCGGGCCACAATCGAGCAAGTCACTGCCCGTAAGCGCGGCATTGTCATTACTGAACTGCCTTACCAAGTAGGCCCCGAAAGGGTCGCGGAAAAGCTGAAAGAAACCGTCAGCTCCGGCAAGGTCAAAGGCGTTTCGGGCTGGCAGGATTTGTCCGACCGGACTCACGGAATGCGCCTGGTAGTCGAAGTCAAGAACGGTTTCCATCCCGAAGCTGTTTTAGCTTCGCTGTACAAGTACACTCCCCTGCAGGAATCTTTCGGCATCAATACAGTCGCCTTGGTCGATGGTCAGCCGCGCACGCTGGGTCTGAAAGCAGCGCTGCAGGTGTTCGTCGACCACCGTGTCGAGGTCACGCGGCGGCGCAGCGAATTCCGCCTAAAGAAAAAGCAAGAACGCCTGCATCTGGTCGATGGGTTGCTCATTGCCGTACTGAACCTGGATGACGTCATCGAGGTCATTCGGACTTCGGATGATTCCACCGCGGCCCGCCAACGTTTGATGGCGGTATTCGATTTGTCCGAAGCCCAAGCGGAGTTCATCCTCGAGTTGCGGTTGCGCCGTTTAACCAAGTTTTCCCGGCTGGAACTGGAGGCGGAAGCTGACGAGCTGCGCCAAGCGATTGCCGAACTGGAACAGATTTTGGCCTCCACGGAAAAACTGCATGACGTAGTGCGAACTGATTTGCGTCAGACCGCTGCGAAGCTGTCCACGCCGCGGCGTACCGTGTTGATGGAAGAGGATGGTTCGGCTGTGGCGGCCTCCGAAGATGCCGCGCTGCCGGTTTTGGGGGCGATGACGGTTACGGATGTGCCCTTGGAGGTCCCCGATGTGCCGTGCCGGATTGTCCTGGGTGCCGACGGGCGGGCTATCCGCTTGGCTCATACCGGTCCCGTTACGCGCTTGGAGGGATTCAACAGCATAGTCGCCGGCTCTATCCTGACCCATACACGCGGGTCTTTCGGTGTCGTCACCTCATCGGGTTTTGTGGTGCGTCTGGACGTGCTGAATCTTCCTCCGGGGGAAAAGTCCCCGCTGGCGGGCTCTGCCAGCTCCGGCGATGCCGGGTCCACAGATTCGGCTCAAACGGCGAGCGGGGAGGCCAACGTTGTGGAGAGCCTCGCAGAAAGCGCACCCCCCTGGTCTTTTGACGGCGCTCCGCAACTGTCAGCCGCAGCTCGATTGGAGGATGGGGAAACCGTGGTCGGCATCCTCACCTTGGATGAAGATGAAACGGTAGGAATGATGACCGAACAGGGCATCGTGAAGCGGATGCGGCCAGACTATCCCAGTACCCAAAACCGCTTCACCATCATCAATCTGGAAGGCACGGACCAGCTGGTCTACGCCGGAGCTTGCCCGGACGACGCCCAAATCGTGATGATTTCAACGGATGCTCAGTTATTGCGCACCCCAGCAAATAAAGTTCGTCCCCAAGGCCGCAACGCAGGCGGGGTCGCGGGCATGAGCCTGAAAGACCATACGCAGGTCATTGCCGGAGCTATCGTCCCTGATGAGTTGGTTGCGGCCACCACCGTGGCTACCGTCGCCGCCATCATGAACGCCATGCCCGGAGCAAATCAAAGTTCCATTAAACTCACGCCTTTAGATTGCTATCCCGTGAAGGGGCGGGGCGCACAAGGGGTGCGAGTGCAGCGTTTCCTTAAGGGCGAGTACGCGCTCGATATGGCCTTTGTCGGTCCGGATCCGATTCATGCCGTAGATGCCAAAGGAAAGCCGGTCAAGCTGCCGGAGTTGGATGAACGCCGCGATGGTTCCGGCTCGAACTTAAAATCTAACATCGCCTATTTCGGTTGATACCGGATTTTAATATATTTTCTTTTCGGCCTGGTGGAGTCCGCCTAGGACGGTGGCGTTGCGCGCGCGACGGGGTTTAGGGAGTCTTACGCCCCGTATTTCTCTCCTTTTTAGTCGGCAGCGCGGCGGCTGACTGACGGTTCATCTGGGCGACTTCTTCACGTAAAACTGTGGGGTCCACGGGTTTTTGTTCCTCGGCAGGCAGGTTCACCACCCACTCGGTAGAGCCTCCCGTAACTTCATACCCAAAATCAGTATAAAGTTTTGCGACTTCAGTCGGGTTTTCTTGATCCAACCCCACCGCCGCGAACTGCATTCCCGATTCCTGGTAAGCCGCAATGGCGTGTGACAGCAGTGCGGCGGCGACCTGGGTTTCCGCATAATCGGGCAGGACTCCCAGGATTTCGGTATAACCTTTGGTGAACCCCATCGCCTCCCAGTCCTGCTCGTAGCGAGCGGAAAGCAGATAACCCGCGACCTCGGCGACATCGCTGGACTTGTCCAAGGCAATAAAAGACCACTGTGGAGCAAAGAAAGGCCGATTCGACTGCCACGTTTGCAGATCTTGGGCGGGAGCCCCCGTCGCCAGAGCCATCAGCTCATTGTGAGCCCGGCGCACATGGTCATCGAAATCCGCAGACCACGGGATAATTTCCAGATACTTGCCGGGTGCCACCAGTTCCCCCGGTGCTGCCAAATCTCGGCGCAGTTCCAGGTAAGTATGGGCGGGCTGAAAACCATTTTCCTGCAGTTGGTGCGCAGCATCTCTCGCCGCTCGATCCACGAAACACACAATCTGGGCCGGTCGCGGCTTATCCGCCAGCATGGCGTGAGCGGTTTGAACTTCCCATTGGAAAATGATGGAACCGACTCCGCGATTCCGCCAACTCGCCTCCACGCCTCCGGAACAAACCGCCTGGAATCCATCGGTTTCCTCGACACGCACGATGGCGTAGGCGACCATCCGCGAGTCCTGGTCCCAAGCGCTCAGGCCACAAAAATCGGATTGAAAAATCGATTCAACTTCTGCCTGCGAAGTGCGATAGGGCGGATTGTCGATACGTTCCATATCGACTATGAGCCGCATCAGGTCCCGCTTATGCGCGGCTTCCAGCGGTTTCCAGGTGATGCCTGGAGTGGCAGCTGGATACGCAAAAAGTTGAGCCAAATCTCTCCCTCGCTTGTTAGGAGCCGTTGCCGTGAGCTTGGTTAATGTGACCGGTGAAAAAACCGCATATCAACCTGGAGCTTATCTGACGATTCTAGGCGTCAATCATCTCGGCGTCCAACTTGGAGGCTCCCTCGATGATGAATTCCCGCCGCGGCGGCACCGCCGAACCCATCAACAGTTCAAAGACTTCTTCCGCCCGGTTGACAGCGGCTTCATCACTTAAACGGATTCTCCGCAGCGTGCGGTGGCGCGGATCCATGGTCGTTTCCGCCAGCTGGTCAGCGTCCATTTCGCCCAGGCCCTTGTAGCGCTGGATGGGTTCCTTATAGGTTCGCCCGGTCCGCTCCAGTTTCCCCAGTTCCTTATGCAGCTGGTCCTCGGAATAGGTGTAGCGGAACTCGCCCGGCGTCTTGCCTTTCGCGTTGACCTGAATCCGGTGCAGCGGCGGGACGGCCGCAAAAACCCGGCCTGCAGCAATCATGGGCCGCATGTAGCGGAAGAACAGGGTCAACAGCAGCGTGCGGATATGCGCCCCGTCCACGTCCGCATCCGTCATCATGATGACTTTGCCGTACCGGGCTTGTGAAATGTCAAAAGTCCGCCCCGACCCGGCCCCAAGCACCTGGATAATCGCCGCGCACTCCGCATTAGCCAACATTTGGGCGGTCCCGGTCTTTTGCACGTTGAGGATTTTGCCGCGAATCGGGAACAGGGCTTGGAATTCGGAGTTCCGGGCGGCTTTCGCGGTGCCGAGTGCGGAATCGCCCTCCACAATAAACAGCTCGGATTTCTCGACGTCGTCACTGCGACAATCCACAAGTTTCGTCGGGAGTGTCGAGGTTTCTAGCGCGTTTTTCCGCCGCGTGATTTCTTTGGACAGCCGGGCGGACAGGCGCGAACGCATCTCGGCCACGATTTTGTCCAGAAGGGCGGAAACTTGGTTTTTGTCCTCGCGCTTCCGGGAATTCAGTTTCGCTTCGAGCCCCTCAGTTACGACTTTGGTCACAATCGGCTTAACTTTGGCGCTGCCCAGGGCTTCTTTCGTTTGCCCCTCAAATTCCGGTTCGGGCAGGCGCACGGTGATGATGGCGGTCATGCCCGCTAGAATGTCCTCTTTCTCGATTTTCGATTCTTTAGCGCCCAGTTTCAGGCGCCGCGAGTTGGCTTGGATTACCGCGCGCAAGGTTTTCACCAGTCCCGCCTCGAAGCCGGCCAGGTGCGTGCCACCGACCGGGGTCTCGATAATGTTCACGTAGCTTTGTTCCACGGTGTCATAGCCCACTCCCCAGCGCAGTGCCACGTCGACCTCGCAGGTGCGCTCCATCTCTTTGGGTTCCAAGTGGCCCGTTTTCTGGTTCGGCACTTGCACAATCTCCGTGAAGGTGCCGCTCCCCTGCAACTGCCAGGTGTCGGTGATGGCCCGGTCCGGCGCGAGATAGTCCACAAAGTCGACCGTACCGCCCTTGTGCAAGAACGTATCGGTGAGGGCTTCCTCTCCACGCAGGTCGGTGACGGTGATGGCTAGGCCGGGAACCAGGAACGAAGTTTTGCGCGCCCGGTTGGACAGGTCCTCATAACTGAAGTCAACGTCCTTGGGGAAAATCTGGTAGTCCGCCCAGAACCGTACCCGCGTCCCGGTGGTGCCTTTCTTAACCTTGCCAAGTTTCGTCAACTTGGAGGAATCCTCGAAAGGCCGGAAATCGTTGTTGGGGTTCAGTTCCTCCGTGTCACTGAACACCCCGGGTTCGCCCCGGCGAAACTGCAGACCGTGAGTATAACCGCCCCGGTCTACCGCCACGTCCATACGGGCTGACAGGGCGTTGACCACCGAGGCTCCCACCCCGTGCAAGCCTCCCGCGACCTTGTACAGTCCGGCATCGAATTTGCCGCCCGCGTGCAGTTTTGTGTACACGACTTCCACACCGCTCAAGCCCGTGCCGGGCACTTCGTCTATCGGCACCCCGCGTCCGTTGTCGCGCACTTCCGCCGAATGGTCGGGATAAAGCACGACTTCGATGTGGTCGCAGAACCCCGCCAAGGCCTCATCAACCGAGTTGTCGATGATTTCCCACAGGCAGTGCATGAGTCCGCGCCTGTCGGTCGAGCCGATATACATAGCAGGACGCTTGCGCACTGCCTCCAGCCCCTCCAAGACGGAAAGGTGGTGGGCGGAGTAATCAGAGACATCTTTTGCTGTAACCACGGGCTATATCCTATGCGTAGCGGCGCCGCGGTTCAGGTTGCCTTGCCGAGCGTCCCGCTTTTTGCCCCCCGCGCCCCCGGCTTTCGCGCTGTGTGGCCCCGGTAAACCGCTGGTAGACTAACACTCTGATAACACATGAAAACCCACGACACAGGAGGCGTCACCTTTGGAGCTGAAGGTTAAGACTTTTACGCAGCTTAGTAACACGGAACTGTATGCGATTTTGAAACTCAGGGTTGATGTTTTCGTGGTCGAACAGGCTTGCCCCTACCCGGAAGTTGATGGGCGAGATGAGGATTCTCTGCACGTGTGGCTAGAAGAGGACGGCGAAATTCTGGCATACCTGCGTGTCTTGGACCGCGGCGTGGAGAGCGAATATGTCGCGATTGGCCGCGTCATTGCCGCGCGCCGCCGCCAGGGCTTGGGGTCTGAAATCATGAAAGCGGGAATACGCGTGGCTCAAGAGCGTTTCCACGCCGAAGCCATCTATCTGGAGGGACAGGTCTATGCCCAGGGGTTCTATGAAAGCCTCGGGTTCCGCCAGATTTCCGAGCCCTACTTGGAGGACAATATCCCCCATATCAAGATGCTGCGCGAGTCTGACCCGAGCTAACGCCGCCCAAATTCAGAATCTTTCCATCCGCGAGCAACGGCTGGCGTCGTCCAAGCCGCCCCCGGCATCACCGACACACTGTTCACCAAGCGGACACCACCGCATTCGCCCAGTTTTACGCCCCGGGGGTTTCCGACCGGCACGCTTAAACCTATTAATTTGCGTCGGTGTGCCATATATGGCACACCGACGCGTTTAAATAGTTTTTATCCCAGCTATTTAGAGAAGCTCGGGCACCGTCAGCGTGGATAACTAGGGAGATTTGGGTGGTTGCTGCCAATAATGGCAGCTA
>NZ_CFKZQR010000017.1:0-34036 GCF_985070215.1 Mobiluncus sp.
ATCTCCGCGGCTAGCGGCCCGGCCAACCACCCACCCATCCCTAGTCCGGAGACAAGGGTGAGCAAATTCCCTGCCGACACCCCCGCCAGGAGAGACAGCGCCAGGAACTGTTCCAACCCAATGCGTGTTCCGCTCACCGCGGTGATGTCGTTGAAGCGGGTACGGCGCTGTGCCCAATAGCGTTTCAGAAAGCTCTCTCGGTGCGCCGAATGCCGTCTCGGTGCCAACGTCACCAGGAAAATCCCGGAAACTGCGCTGAGGGCTGCCGCCAGAGTCAATAGGGAACTAGTCATAGGGTGTCTCCCGCCAGATAGCCGCCAACTGGCTGGCCCGAGAACCGAAGGCGGAAAGAAAATCGAAATCCGCAGGGTTCTTGGCTGGCTGAGCACCATCGGGTGGCGCACTGTACAGCGGGTGCGCCGCGACCTGGCCATCGCGAAGGGTCCCGTCTAAAGCCAACACTTCCGTCACCGCCCGGCTGCCCTGCCAGGTTCCGCGCAACTGAACTACCAGGTCGATGGCTCCCGCCACAGTCGGCACCACGAATGCCGCGGTCACATTCTCTCCCGCCAGCAGCGGTAGAGTCGACAGTTTCGTAATCGCCTGGCGGGCGGTGTTGGCGTGAATCGTGGACATGCCGGGGATTCCGCAGTTCAGAGCGATGAGCATGTCCAGGCTTTCAGCGCCGCGGACCTCCCCGATAATGAGCCGGTCGGGACGCATCCGCAGGGTTTCTCGAACCAAATCTCGCAGGGTAATCTCGCCTTGGCCTTCAATCGAAGCGTTCCGGGTTTGCATCGCCACCGCGTCCGGGGCTTTCAGATTGAGTTCCAGCACTTCCTCGCAAGTGATGACGCGCTGGTCAGGAGGGATTTCCCCGCACAGGGCGCGGACCGTGGTGGTTTTCCCCGATTGAGTCGGCCCGGCCACCACGATATTCAGGCCGATGCGCACCGCTTCGGCCAGGAAACGAGCCATCCACGCGGGCATCATGTTGAGCCGAACCAGGTCCCGCACTCGCACCGCTTTGGCACTGTGCTTACGAATATTGATGGACCAGGTGGCTGTCACGGGCGGAATGACGACGTGCAAGCGTTCTCCGGTTTCCAAGGTGGCGTCCACGCAGGGGTTGACAAAGTCCAGATGCCGCCCCGAAGCTCTCAGCATCCTCTCCACCAGGGCTTCCACCTCGTCTTCAGCCAGCAACAGGTTGGTCAGGTGGGCTTGTCCGTCGCGGGAACAAAACACCTGAGAAGGACTGTTCAGCCAGATCTCTTCCACCGCCGGATCATCCATCAGCGGCTGCAATTTCCCGTAACTTAATCCCAAGTCGACAACTCCCTCGCGCCTGAGAGCCAATACAATTACGGTCAGTTTAAACGCTTTTTTTACTGCTATAGTGCAAGGGTCCCCGTTCAAAACGGTAAATTCTCATCTTACATTCATGTAATCTTCAGGTTTTTCTGAGGTTTGCCATAGTTTTGCCAAAAATCGACGTAGGTTTCCCGGCTGGTCGCGCACCCCGCCCCAGGCGGGGCTTTAAATGGCCAGATTTCCGGCTTTCCGGAGCGGTCTGATGGTTTGTCCCCCAGGGTGACATAAAATTGAGAGATGAGCGATACCGATTTTCTGACCTTGGCGGCTTTGGCCACCGTGGCAGTTCCAGACCTTGAGGTTGAGTCCCTGTGCCCGCCGCTGGGCGAAGACACTGATTTTCGCTGGGTCGGCGTCCTCGATAATCACTCAGCCCGATGGAGTATCGTCGGCGCTAAGCATGCGGATGCGGAGGTGGCTCTGGACAAGCAGCAAAAGATTTTAACCATGCTGGCCAATTACCGCGATGCGCACCGACTTCCTTTTGACGTGCCCCGTATCGAAGGTAGCGCCACCTCGAAAGACGGGACCTCTATTTTTGTCTATCGCCAGTTGCCGGGCAATCCCTTGGAGTTCAACGAACTGGCAGAGGATCCGGACCTGCTGCGTGCTTTGGGCAAAGCCATCGCGGCGCTACACGAGATTCCCGCTAACCTGGTTGCTCATGTGGGCTTCCCTACCCCCAGCGTAGATGATATCCGCGCGGACCTGCGCAAAAACCTCTCCCGTGCGGTCGCGACCGGTTTGGTTCCCCCGGTTCTGCAGGCTCGTTGGGAACAAGCCCTTGACGAAGATGCCTGGTGGCATTTCCATCCCACGTTTATCCACGGCTCCCTGGAACCCCAGCATGTCCTGGTCGCGGATTCCCGAATTTTGGGGATTTCCGGTTTTGCCGAGGTCAGCGTGGGCGACCCCTCGCAGGATTTGTCCTGGGTAGCTTCGGAGCTGACGGATGAAGCCGTGGACCTAGTCTTTGACGCCTACCATTTGGGACGCGCGGAGGGTTCAGACCCGTTCTTGCGTCAACGTACCGACCTGTATATTGAGCTGGCTCTGGTCAATTGGCTCAATTGGGGGGTCGACCAGGGAGATGCCTCAATAATTGCCGATGCCCAAGACCTGTTGAACGAGCAGCTGGAGCGGCTGGAGGGAGATCTGTCACTAACGGGCCGCCCTCTCTACGAGGACCAGACCACCAGCATTCCTGACCGCAGCTCGGACGGGAACGAAACCCCCTCCGCGAGTACCGCGGAAATTGCCACGGAGTCAGATACCCAGGTTTCCTCGCTGCCCCCGGATGAAGCCTAAGGCCGGGTAGATTCGGTTTTCCTGCAACACCGGGACGAACTGCCCCGGACGCCGTCCTGACCAGCCTTTCTCTACCGTTCCTCAACGGCACGAGACTGATATAGGACTTCGTCCCTTCCTCATTCTCAGGTGGCATTATCCCCGGAGTGGCACGAGACCGGGGCGGCCCCGCACCCTTCTGCCGTCCCCTCCTCCACGAAGCCGGGAACGGCAAGCGTCTAGGGCAATCCGGCAGCGGCCTCAATATCCAAACTTTTCTAAAACTTCGTCTGCCTCCTTTCCACGGTCCGTCAAGTTACTGACCAAGAGATCCTGACTGTAGTCGGCTATGCCCAGCTCGTCGAGGATGTCCTGAAGGGTGAGCAATTGTCGCTCCGGGTCGTCCTCATTGAGAAACACGTAGGCACACACGATGTCCTCCGCGGGGGTCTGGGGATGGGCCTGTAACCAGTAAAGTCGATAGATTCCCAGCTGGTGCAGCCACTGAGAATAGTCCTTCGGGGTCGGGCGCCGGCCGGTCTTCCAGTCGAGAATCCAGATTTTCCCGGTTTGCGCCTCCTCAAACTGCGCGTCGATGCGCAGCGGAATCACGGCACCGATTCCTTCCCCAACATAGAGTTCGCCGTCAAATTCGACTCGCGGACGGCGCAGGCGGCGCAGCAGTTCCAGGTCAGCGTAATGCTGTTGCCATTTGTGCAGCAGCTTGCGCTGGTCTGGAGTGAACCCGTCTTCCATCCCGGCATCAAAAATGAGCGCATCTTCATTTTCGAGCTGGCTGGCAATCCACGCGTGCATATAGGTTCCCAAACGAGCCGCCGCACTGGGCTCCTGCGGCAGGGGACGCAGGCGTTGGAGCAGGTAACCCTCACTGTCTTGCGCCAAACGCGCCATCCCGGTAGCGGAAATTCGTCCCAGCAAATCGCCCGTTCCCAGGCGCGTTTGCGGCTGGCGCAGCAGTTGACTCAAGCGGCGCTCCGTTTCTTCAGCGGCGTCCTGACTGATTCCGTCAGCAAATTTGCCGCTAGCCAAAGCATCCTCGGTAACTTGATACGCATGAGCCAGGTCCTGGCGAGTCTGGGTCCACGGCAGGGCCGGCCAAACGCCTCCCTCGAATCGGTCCCGATTCGGATTTTCGGATTTTTCAGGGATGGACGTGACTTCGGTTTTAGGCCATTCGACGCTGGGGAGCGTAATTCCCAATCGGGTGGCCTCCTGTGCAAACGTCTCAGCGTTGAACGGGGTCAGCAGGTTTTGGGCTTCAGCTGTGCCTTCCTCCGAGGTCTGCACGCTCGGCGCAGCGGATGGGTCTTGTCGGATGACGTCCGGCCCGTCCGCCCCGCCCATGACATCAGCATCGGTGAAGATGCGTTGGTGCGGGTCTTGTTGCACCAGGAAAAACTTGCTGGGCAAACGTCCCTTCTTGGTTTGCCGCTCAAACCAGCAGTGTCCCAGCAGCAGCCGTGATTTGGCACGGGTGAAAGCCACGTAGGCCAACCGGGACTCTTCTCGCAGGGTGTATTGGCCAGCCTCTTCCCGATACGACTCCAGCAGACCTTTTTTCGATGACACTTTTCCTGTCGCGGTCAGAACCGTTTGGGTTTTCAGTTCCAGCTCGGGCAGATGAGCCCGGTCGCTGCGCAGCGGATAGGGCAGGACGTCGCGTCGCATCGCCCATATTTCGCCTTTGCTGGAGGGGAAAGAGTTTTTGTTCAGGTTCGGAACGGCCACCCAATCCCATTCGAGGCCCTTCGCGGCGTGCATGGTGATAATCTGAACCGCCGCATTATCAACCTCGAAGTCCAGGTCAGCGAAGCTGGCTTCCTCTTGTTCCCCGGCACTCAGCCAGTTGAGGAATCCGCTCAACGTTGCTCCGGGAATCCGCCCAAAATCACGAACCAGGTTTAAGAACTCAACATAAGCCCCAGCTTGGCACGGGGAGCCCGGCAGCTGTTGTTCTATGTCCAAATCAAGCAGTCGATGCGCCAAACGCGTCAACACTAAGGGGGTTGCGAACGCGGCGTTCTCCTTGAGTTCCGTGAGAATTCCACGCAGTTTTTCCAATCGCATGGCAGCTTCAGCGGAGACTTGGGCACCGCCCTCCATCACGATCTGGTAAGGAGTGAAACGGTGCGGATTTCGCCCCACTGCCTGGATATCGCTCAATCCCAATCGATATCTATCAAGCAAAATTAGCAGGCTGGCACCTTTTTCAGGATCATCAGTGACTTCCAAAGCAGCCCGCACCAAGCGTACCCCCGGATCTGTCAGAACACCTTGCATGCCTCTGGTTTGATAAGGAATTCCAGCTCGGCGCAGTGCCTCAGCCAAGTTAGGAATAGCATTTTTCGCACGGCACAGTATGGCGGCAGTCGGCAACTTTTCGGCAGGTATCCCCTCACTTTGCAGCTTGACTCGCTGGGCTTGCCATAATCGGAAAAAGTTCACCACCGCTTGACTTTGCTGAATATCGGTCAATGTCTGGATTCCGTAGACGATACCGGGATTCGCCCCCGGCCGGGGCCGCAGAGGTTTACTGGCAGCGGGCTGGAGACCCTGATTCTGCCGAGCTTTCCCGCTCGCGCCTGGGGAAGGGGCCGTGGTCAGTTCGGCCGAAATTCGGTTAGCGACTTTGAGGATGACTTCGTCGTTACGCCACGAAGTCGACAAGGTTCGGGTGAGTAGTTGGTGAGGATCCGTGCAGAATATGTCGCCGAAGTCCTCCATCGAAGCTGCGGAAGCCCCTCGCCAACCGTAAATGGCTTGATTCGGATCGCCCACCGCGGTAACCGCGCAATCGCGGAAAATTCCCGAGAGAAAACGCATCTGAGCCACCGAGGTGTCTTGGAATTCGTCCAGGAACACCAGCTGGAATCTCTCCCGCTGGCTTTCCCCGACGACCGACAGTTGCTCGACCAAATGAACCGTTTCCCGAGTTTGGTCAGAAAAGTCTGCCATCATGAGTTCCTGTTTGCGTTCGTTGAAAGCCTGGATGACGCCTGTGGCGTTACGTCCGAATTCCATAGTGTTGAGGATGCTTTTCAAATGGCGCAATGCTGTCCCGTTGAGTTCTGAGCCTTCGGAATCACGCAGGTGCTGGGCGGCAGATAGATAGGAACGGTAGGTCTGTTTCATCTCAGCCAAATCTACGAGATGCGAATTCGTGTCGTTAGCCAGGGACAGCAGATTTTTTATCAGATGTTCAGTGTTTTCACCTTCGCGTTTCACCCCCAGCGCGCCCGTCCAGCTTTGCACTACGTCAGTCATGATTTGGTACCTGGCGGCATCAGTGATGGTGGTGAAACCCGATTCACGCCCGACTAACGTGCCGAATTCGGTCAGGAGGGTTCCCGCATAGGAATCGTAGGTAGAGACACTGACCGGGTGGCGCAGCAGTTCCGGGGTCATGCCCCGCTGAGCGAGAGTATCGAAACGTTGGCGCAGTTGGTCAAGGTCAAAGTCTGCGGCTTTTAACACCGCGGTAACCTCCGCAGTTTGCTGCCGATTTTGCACTGACTCCATGAGACTCGCGAAGCGTTCCAGACGCAACGCGAAACGGGCCGCCATTTCCCCCGCTGCCTTGCGAGTAAAGGTTAAACCGAGGATGGATTCAGGAACAATACCAGCGTTGATGACCCAGTAAACCAGCCGGTTCGCGATGGTTTCCGTCTTCCCGCTACCGGCCCCGGCTACCACCAGGAGTTGTCCCCGCGGAGCCGTAATTACCGCGGATTGTTCCTCGGTCGGTGGATTAGCTCCCGTCAAAGCAGCCAGGTCAGCCGCTGAGAACAGTTCTTTCACTTGTTTGGACGTAGTCATCGTTTTCTCACTTCCACTCCGAGAGGATCCCCTTCGCCCCAAGCATCGAGGAATTCAACTCGTGACAAATTCGGTCCGCTGAACGCCGCCACCGCTAAGTCCACACGGTCTTGTAAATAGTCCCGCAACGGCATGGTTTCCGGATCGGGCGCTCCCGGAGCTTCACCACGTAGCCAGGCCAGCGGATTGAGCAGAATCTGGCGCTGTTCAGCGGAGAATCGCTTGGGGAGGGTAATCGTTTCCGTTCCCGGCACCAGGGCTTTTTGTACCCAAATTTTGGGGTCTCGCGGCTCCTCGATGACTTGGGAGTTCAGCGGCTCGTCCGAGTCCGGCGGCACCAGGAGGGCCACAATTTCCGCCAAATCGCAGGGATGCTGCTGGCCTAACGCAGAGGCGTTATAGGCAGCTTGGTATAAGGCTAACTGCAGATTAGCCGCCACCTTTGCAGCACTGAATTTAGAATTAGCTCCGGTCTTATAGTCGATTAAGATGACTTGCCCGTGCGCAAACATCACCCGGTCGATACGGGCGTTATACACCAGGGCGCCGGCCCCGGAACTGGCTGGCAACCGACCGGGATAACGCACCTCAAAAAGAGACGGATACTGATGATTGACCAAGAAAGTCGCCAGGGGCACCAGGCAGGTTTCGACTCGGCGACGGAAGTTCCATTCCATCCAGGTGTCTCCGGTCAGGGGTCCCAGCAGACGACGCGTCTCCTCGCGCAGTTCGGTCAGGACCTGGTCGTACTCCAAATCGTCTCGCGGCCCGTGGTCCTTCCACCAGTATCTGCGTCCCAGAATTTCGGCGGCTTCATGAAC
Source organism: Mobiluncus sp. (assembly GCF_985070215.1). Taxonomy (NCBI): domain Bacteria; kingdom Bacillati; phylum Actinomycetota; class Actinomycetes; order Actinomycetales; family Actinomycetaceae; genus Mobiluncus; species Mobiluncus sp. Next base: position 7,320 of record NZ_CFKZQR010000017.1, read on the forward strand.
AATGTTTCCGATTTTGTTCGACGCGTAAGGGTCATCTTCGTCGTTAGAGTAGCCTGACCAGCTCAGCACATTATCCAAAGGATTTTCCAAGGCACGTTCCAGGCCTGAGGCATAGATGTGAACTTCGGTTGATTCCGGAGTGGTTCCGCTGACCGGCAAGACACCCATCCAATTGTCCGGGTGAGCGGCAGGACAGTCCCCCGCTGCCAATTTCGCCAATAGCCCCGCAGCGGCAGGGGCATCGATAGCGGGAGTTCCCCAACTGGTTTCCCCACCCAAGCAGGCCGCACGCAGGTAAGCCACAAAGTCACGCAGGTTCGTGGGTAGATGTCGATGCTGTTTCGACTCCAACTGCAAAGTTTGTACCAGCGGCGTGAGGAAGGTGGAACGTCCTACTCCGTCCTCAGCGGTGGTGCCCAAAATTAAACGTTCAGTGCAACGTGTCAGGGCGGTAAGGAAATGCCGGTATTCGTTTTGCCAGTTCCACAGGTAACCGGCACTGCTGGAGCTTGCGGGGTTGCCGTGATTTTCCAGATCGAACATGGCAGTACCCAAGATTGAACCCGGCCAATGCAGCGTCGGCCAGATTCCGTCGGTCAGTCCCACCACTGCCACCAGGGGCCAGTGCTGTGAGACAGCGGCTGCGGCTGACACGACAGTGACCGCGTCTCGCACCAGATGATGAGGGGCAACGGTGCCGGTTGGAAGATCGCGAGCCAACATCCCCTGTGCGAAGTCCGCCGCGGTTTGTCCCGGATTTCGAGCCTCGAACCAGTCCGCCGCTTTGAACAAATCCATCACCAAATCCAGGTCAATTTGCAGGGTGGAACGCACCATGGGCACCAAACCGGGCTGCAGGGCTCGAGCCTGGAGGATTTCGGCACGTCCCAGACCATCCCAGAGTTTCCACAGCAGCAGCTGCACCGATCCCGGATCGGCTTTCCATTGCTGCCATCCCGCTTGGAGCGCTTGCCCCAGGTCAATGAGCTGGTTTGCGTCAGCAGATTCGGAGATAATCTCAGCCAGAGTGCGCCCCGCGAAGTCCTGGCCGGAAATCACCGTATGCAAAAACTGACGGATGTAGGGCAGGATTCCAACTGTGCCGGACTCGCTGTGCTCATCATCAGCGGCATTTCCGGATTCCAGGGCGGAGAGGGAAGGCTTCTCACCGTCCCCGACTTCCCCCGGGGGAAGCAATGTCAGGTCATGCAGGAAAGAGTCGAGTCGCCGCATTCGCCACACGTCCCAGCCCACTAGGGCAGAGGAAAGTAATCCGACCAAATCCAGATCCGACAGCTCTACCTGGTCAGGGGTTTCCACACAAACTGCCTGCATCATCTGAAGCAGGCAGCGGGTTAGACGCCCTTCGTTGAGCTGGGCTCCGGCTCCTGGAACTACCACCGGTATGTCCATGTTTTCCAAGACTTCCGCGACTTGCCGGGCTTCCAGGGAAGACCGGGTCAAAACTGCCATCTGAGAATAATTCAGAGGGTGGGCAGAGAAGATATGGGCGTCTTGCAGGAGCGTCCCGATTTCTCGGTATTGGGCCGTGTCGGTGGGCTTTTCTACCAGAATAACGTGGTCCGGGCAGTCCGAAACGCAGGTTGAATCTGGCTGTGCCGAGTCCGGGGAGGACTCCCCCGCAGCGTTCCACAAACGTGCGCTGATGCCGTGTACTCCCAAGCGATTCACGGCTGTACGCCACACTCGGCGCAACGGTGCAGGGACGTGTTCCCGGTTCAGCAGAATCTCGGTGACGGTTTTGCCGGGGATGTTCTCTAACTGTTGCCACAGTCTCTCGCACAAGTGCGGACTGGCCCCGCGATAGGTGTTCACGCAGGTTTCCGGCAGGGTACAGGCCACGAGGGCGGTTCCATGCGTCGCCCAAAGAGACAGGATGTCGATCATCAGCCCGTTGAAGTTTTGCAGATCATCGATTCCCACCAGTTCTGGAACCGGGGCTCCCGCCTTCACCGCCAAGAGGTATTCCTCAAAAAGTGAAGCCGTGTCCAGGGGCCAAGCAGATTGGCGAGCCTGCAGCCGTTGGGCCTCCCGGTCGGTTTGCATGGCCTGAATGAGCTGGGTCACTAGGGGATGAACCGCCGGTGGTGCGGGATCTGATGAAGCGCCGCCAGCAAAAGCCCGGACGCGGAAAATCCCGTCCACCAAATCGCGGCGGAAACCTTGGGTTTCCAGGGCTGAACGCAGCTCCTCTTCGAGGGGCATTTCAGCCAGAAAATCCTGGATTTGGACCATCACCTCAGCATCGGTGGCCAGTCTAACCTCAGGCAGTCCTCCCTCTCTGCGCCATTGATTGAAACGTGCAAAGATTTCCGCCACGAAACCTTTGCTGGCGCCCATGGGACAGTGCGGATCCTCAGATTGCGCCCGAATCTCCAAGGCTCGCTCGCTCAACCGGCGGGCGGCACCCGCGTTCTGACTCAACACCAACATCCGGGGATTATCCACTAGCAGTTGGGCTAAAAGCGTGGTTTTCCCGCTAGCCGGAACGCCTGCCACAAGCACAGATTCACCGTCATTAAGCGAGTGGCGAACTCGGCGCGATAAGTCATCGAAAATCTCCATACCCTGAGAGTATCAGCACCCCCGAAGGCGAAAATTGGAGACTATTAAACTCGCTCTCTCTTCGAGCGCATAATTCCCGCTCACCGGGCAAAACCCCTAGAATGAAAGGACAGTCGGAAAGGAAAATTAATGGAAATCAAAATCGGAATAAAGTCCGTAGCCCGCGAAATCGCCCTCGATATTGACAAATCCCCCGAGGAACTGCAAAAACTGCTCAAAGATGCCATCGCCACAGGGGAAATCATTGATTTGGTGGACAAGCGCGAGTCGCACACCCTCATCAATGCGGGCAGCATCGCCTATGTCGAGTTTGCTCCGGAGCGTCAAAACCGGATTGGCTTCGCCATCTGATTTCCTTTAGAAAGTCAAACCTAAGTCTTCCATCCTGCGGGAATGCTGCTTTTGGATTTCCTCGACCTTGTCGTTGACCTCTACGCCTGCGGGTAGGAGCAGCGGGTAAGCATCCAGGATAGCTCTGACCCCGGCTACGGCCTCTCCCGCAACACGACGCCCCCACATGGATAGGCGCGACTCTACCGTCGGGTCAGCCGCGATTCCGTCACGCAGCCGCGCCCGCACCCATTGGGTCAGTCCAGCAGACCCGGAAACCCCCAGAATTTCGATCATGTCAGCCCCGACGAACTGGGCTGCCAGATCCTCCATATCCGCTAAAATCCCCACAAAAATGTAGCTTTTCACCATGCGTTCCCACCAGTCACGCGGGCGGGTTCGCAGCTCCATATCGTCAAAAAAGCCCACGTACGGTTGGGTCAAATCCGCCAAATCTAAGCCCCGCCGGTTAGCAAACGCTTCCAAATCATCGATGGCGGTCACAAACGAAACCCCCATCCGCGCCAACGCCAACTGATCAGCAAAATCGGTGGTCTGGGACACATCCCGAGCCAGCCTCGCGTACGCCGTAATTCGCGTGAAAGCTACCAAACCCAGCATGTGTGCCGTGCGTTCTTCCGAAATTTCCATAGGTTCATTCTAGGCGCTACGTTGCGGTAGGGCATGCGAAACTCAAGACAGTGCCTAGAAAAGTTGTCAAAATAGGGGAATGGGGATTTCTTTTTTTCTGAACTTGGAACCAGCCGGGGCTCGTCATCGATCTGCCGCCCGCTATTGGGGCGATAGACGCCTGCGGCGGCGGGCCGGCGTGACGCTGGCAGTTGTGGGACTGGCCGCGACCGGGCTGGTAGCGGGTAGCCCCGAAGCAACTTTTGTGCCGGGCCAGCCTGCCGCGGCACAAGCGGCACCGGGGAACAGTGAGACGGTGGCTCGCGCCGAGTTTGAGGCCTTGTGGGACTTAGCAGACAAGGTCACCCCGTTTTCTTCCGGGACGGTCATCTCTTCGTGTACCCCCGGCACCGCACAGCCTGAGGCTGTCCAAAAAATGCTCTCGACCTGGAACTATTTCCGCTCGCTCAATCGCCTTGCCCCGGTCAGTTTGCCTGCCCACTACGCTCCACAAGGTCCGGCACAAGCAGCAGCCCTCACTGCTGCGGCAGGCCCAATCGCTTCAGGAGCCCCCGACTCTGTTCCGGGCGCGGTGTGTCTCAACGATGACGTGAAACTCGCCTCGCGTTCAGGGGTCATTGCCCGGTTGGACGGTATCGTCACCCCGGCCACGGAAGTCTTGCGATATATCACCGAAGCCTCGACCGCGAACACCAATGACAACCTGGGGCATCGGCTCCAGATGTTTTCGCCCGTCCAGGCAAACGCTGCTATCGGAGCGGTTTCTATCGGAACCTCCGGCCCTACCGCCACTTCTATCCAGCTTTTCGACACGACTTATGAAGCCGCCGGAAGGCCCGTCCACCCCAGTTTTTGGGATTCCACGAATCACCAGCCGCCGAGCATCGCGTGGCCAGCAGCAGGGTATTTCCCTTCCCGTATCCTGCCTACTGGAGCGGGCGAAAACGTGTCCCGCTGGTCTTACTCGGGTCAGTGTGCCGATTTGCGGGCTGCCGAGGTCCGTGTGACCGGCCCCGCGGGAGATATTCCGCTGCAGGTCATACACCGTTCGGAACCCGGAATCGACCCCAATCTAACACCGTGGGAATACGGCGGATATGACACGATTTTGTTCAAAGTTCCCCTGAATCAGCTGATTATTCCCGACTTTTACAATGTGGCGCCCTATACCGTCAGTATTTCTAACATCCGCACCGCTCCAAACTGTCAACCGGTTCCAACCTCAACCAGCTACCAGATAAACCTGTTTAACTCCGATTGGCCCGCCGACCCCAACGGCGACGCAGATCAAGACGGGGTGATTAACTCGCTGGATCCCCGCCCGCACATCCCTGACCTGCACGCTGACCGGATTGGCGGGGCTAACCGATTCGAGACTTCCGCCGCTATCGCGAAGGCATCAGACTCACGCCCCGCGGTGGTTTACCTGGCTCGGTCTGATGTTTTCGCTGATGCCCTCGTTGGCGGAGTTCTCAAGGATGGTCCGGTACTGTTGGTCCCTCCCGACACCTCTCCCGTGTCCCCGGTCATTTCCGAGACTCTGCGCGCTCTGGGACCCAAGCAAGTGGCGGCTTTGGGGGGAACCGGCGCTATTTCGGACGCTCGGCTCTATGAACTCGCCGGGGGGCACGCCGCTTTGCGGATTGGTGGAGCCAATCGAGTCGATACTTCCGTCATGATTGCCCGCCGAGCCTTTTCAAAAGCGAATTCTCTCTATATTGCCAACGCCTACGGACCGGGCGGCAGTGTCTCACCGGACGCGCTGACCGGAGCCGCCTTGGGAGACGGACCTATCGTCCTGGTCGATTCGTCCGCCCCCGCTATCGCTACTATCCGTCAACTGGCGACAGACCTGCAGGTAGACCGGGTAGTGGCCCTGGGCGGGCCAGCGGCCGTGTCGGACGCGGTATTGCAAAGCGTAGCCAATGGCAAAGCGACAACCCGTCTGGGAGGCCAGAACCGCTACGAAACCTCGCGGGAAATCGCTTTGGAATCCGCGCGTCTACAGCCCTCAACCCACGCCTACCTAGCTCGCGGCGATGTATTTGCGGACGCAGTTTCGGGGGGCCACCTGCGCAACGGGCCAATTTTGCTGGTGCCACGCGGATGCGGAGCCCTGGACAAAAATACCATGCACACCTTGGCGAAACTCAACGCTTTCCAAGTGACTGCCCTGGGCGGATACGCCGCAATCTGTGAAGAAACCTTACACAGCGCGCTGGAATGGCCAGACTATGTCAACCACAACATCACCGAGTTCTAGGCTTTTGCCTGGGAAATGGTGAACCAGGCAGGAAAACCACATCCTCCAGCCGGCTCGGTTTACAATGAAAGATATAGGCAAACGACTTTTGAGCACTGACAACGATAAGGAAGATACACATTGAGGAGCGAAAATACCTTGGAAACCGCGGGAACTGACGAGGAAGCCGCGGCGGACATCACCGGTATTAATGACTTGGAAGCGAACCAAGACAAAACTTTCGCCGATTTTGATGTGGAACCCGAAATCGTTGCGGCTTTGCGTGATCAAGGCATCATTCATCCGTTTCCGATTCAAGCCCTGACCTTGCCGGTCGCGTTGAACCGCCAGGACATTATCGGTCAGGCCAAAACCGGCACCGGTAAGACTCTCGGATTCGCCATTCCGATCCTGCACGACATTATCGGTCCCGGCGATGAAGGCTGGGACGAGATTCCGGATTCCGGCGCCCCACAAGCCTTGGTGGTCCTGCCCACCCGCGAACTGGCGAAACAAGTCGCGGCAGAAATCCGGGCAGCAGCGACCCATCGAGTTGCCCGAATCCTTGAGATTTACGGTGGGGTCGGATTCGATTCCCAGGTCGACGCGCTGCGCCAGGGCGTCGAGGTAGTGGTGGGCACTCCGGGACGTCTGATTGACCTGATGAATCAGGGCACCTTGAAACTGGGGCGGGTGCGGACCTTGGTTTTGGATGAGGCCGACGAAATGTTGGACATGGGTTTCCTGCCTGACGTGGAAAAACTCATCTCCCAGATTCCTTCGCGCCGCCACACCATGCTGTTTTCGGCCACTATGCCCGGCCCGGTGGTGGCTCTGGCGCGGCGTTACATGTTCCAGCCCACGCATATCCGTGCCGCCGACCCGACTGATTCTTCACAGACTGTGCGGCAGGTCAAACAAGTCGTGTACCGGGTGCATTCCTTGAACAAGACAGAAGTCGTCGCCCGGATTTTGCAAGCTCGAGGTCGCGGCTTGACGATTATCTTTACCCGCACGAAACGGATTTGCCAACGGTTGGCTGACGATCTCTCCGAACGGGGTTTCGCCACCGGTGCGATTCACGGTGACTTGGGCCAAAATGCACGAGAGCGGGCTTTGCGGGCTTTCCGTCACGGCAAGGTGGACGTGCTGGTTGCCACCGACGTAGCGGCACGAGGCATAGACGTGGATGACGTAACCCACGTGATTAACTATGAATGTCCCGAAGACGATAAGACCTATATTCACCGCATTGGGCGCACTGCTCGCGCCGGCAACAAAGGCAGCGCCATCACCTTCGTGGACTGGGAGGACCTGACGCGGTGGCGAGTCATTAATCGGACTCTCGACTTGGATTTTTCCGACCCGCGAGAGACCTACCATACCTCTGCACATCTCTATTCCGACCTGGACATTCCCACGGACGCTACCGCAAACTTGCCGCGGTCCCGACGGGTTCGCGCCGGTTTGGAAGCCGAAGAACTTGAGGATTTGGGTGGACGCGACCCGAGCAGTTTCGGGTCGCGCCGCGGCGGGAAGGGCTCCGGTTCAGGACGCCGGAAATCTGAGAAGGGCCGCGGTCCGCACAAGAACAACAAAAAGAAGCACGGCCTCAAAGACGGCGGAAAACCCGCGGAGCGCGGGGCCGCCGAGGAACCTTCAAAGAAGGAACGTCAACGTAAACGCACTCGTCGTCACAAGTCCGACAAGGCTGGAAAAGGTAAGGGGGTTCGCTGATGATTGATCACCTTTCTCCCTATGAAGGTGTCGTTTTTGGCGCTTTAATAGGATTGGGCATCCTCTCGATGCTCTCGGCTGAAGAAAATACCCAGACGGTTGGGGCTTGCCTGTTGGCAGCCGGTTTTTGGGGCGGAGTCATTGCCCTGGTGCGCGCCCTGGTGCATCGCGAACCCGGCGGCTTGTATGTCATCTCCTTTGTCGCAGCACTGATTGCCGGTCTGATGAAGTTCTTTGTGTTTTCCGACCTGGGCAAAAATGGCGGAAACCGGGTCATTTGGACTTTCATAATCGGCATCGGCCTCGCCGGGTTAGTCGGCACAGCTCTGAACGCTTTAATTCGCAAGCCCCCGGAAGACCCGGAAGCGGCGGCGAAGCAGGCCTCCCCCGACCTTGACGAATCCGAGGAAGCCGCTCCCCTGCACGGAATGGATGAAGCCGCGGAAGAGTCCGCCGCCGCGACTGACGAAGTTCCCCCTGAGGATTCCGCCCCGGACTTGCCCTAATCCGCACCACACGCCTGTCACCCGCCGGGCCTAGGATGGCGCCCGAACAGGGATATCAGTCTTGGTGAACGGGAAAACAGCCGCGGGTTGCCGCCGAGCGCGTAGACTTGAGGGCATGAGTGATCAAAAAGAAACCCGCGGCAAGAACCGCTCCCGTCAGCCCCAGTCCAAAGAGTTTAAGAAGTTTATCGGCGAGAACTGGGGTCCGCGTCCCACCGATGGCTACGAACGGTCAAGCGCTGCTCCCTACGCGCTACGCCGCCGCGTGAAGCTGGGGGAAAAGTTTAAAGGGGTGCGGCTGGTCGTTCCTGCTGGCGCCCTGGTGGTGCGCAACAATGACTGTGACTATCGATTCCGGCCGCACTCCGCGTTTTCCCACCTGACCGGCTTGGGAACTGACTTGATTCCCGATGCTGTATTGGTTTTGAACCCGGTTCGGGAAGGCGAAACCGGTGAAGGCGAAGGGACCCACACCGCCACCGTCTTTTTCCGTCCTCGCGCGTCACGCGCTTCTGAGGAGTTTTACGCAGATTCGCGTTACGGCGAGCTGTGGGTCGGGGTGCGTCCCTCGCTGGAGGAGTTCGAGCGCATGTGTGGGATTCCTTGTGCCCACCTGGAAACACTGCCCGATTTATTGGCTAAAGATGCTGGTCAGGTCCAGATTGCGATGATTTCTACCTCCGATTCCCAGGCCGCGGCAGTAGTGAATCAGGTTCGCGAACAAGCTGGGATTGACCCCGATGCCGCCAAGGACCTGGACAATTTACTGGAGGAAGCAACTTCTGAACTGCGCCTGACTAAGGACGATTGGGAAATCGAGGAGATGCGCAAGGCTGTCGCTGCTACCAAGGAAGGCTTTGAAGAGGCGATTCGATCTTTCCCGCGGGCGGTGAAACATTTCCGCGGCGAGCGCGTGGTAGAAGGTGCATTCGGAGCGCGTGCTCGGGAAGTCGGTAACGGCCTGGGATATGACACCATTGCGGCTTCCGGGGAACACGCCGCTACCCTGCACTGGATCAACAACGATGGCGTGGTGCGAGAAGGCGATCTCATCTTGATTGATGCCGGAGTGGAACTCGATTCGCTTTACACCGCGGACATCACCCGAACCCTGCCGATTAATGGTCATTTCAACGAGGTGCAGCGTCGCGTTTATCAAGCGGTCCTGGACGCTGCCGACGCGGCTTTTGACCAGGCGAATCAGCCGGGATGTATTTTCTCTGATGTCCACAGCGCCGCCATGCGCGTCATCGCACAGAGGCTTGACGAGTGGGGTTTGCTACCGGTTTCCTGGGAGGAATCACTGCAGGAGGACGGTCAGTATCACCGCCGGTGGATGGTGCATGGCACTTCACACCACCTGGGCATCGACGTTCATGATTGCGCCCAGGCACGCCGTGAAATGTACAACGGAGCCAGGCTGGAACCCGGCATGATTTTCACCATCGAGCCCGGACTGTACTTCCGAAAAGACGACTTGGCAGTTCCCCCGGAATACCGCGGTATTTCCGTGCGTATCGAGGACGACATTTTGGTGGGACCCGGCGGTAAATGCGAGCGTATCTCACAGAATATCCCCCGCACCGTGGCTGACGTGGAAGCCTGGATTGCCCGCGTGCAGGCAGAATAGCGCCGCGACTGCCCGAGTTCGGACGGCTCCGGCCCGGTCTGACGCTCACGAGAATCCCCGTGATCCCGCACGCCAGGCCGGCTTAGCCGGCGAATCATTAGGATGTGGATATGGCCTTGATAATCGACCCCCACGTGCATTCCGCACTCTCCGATGGCACGGATACTCCGCGAGATTTGCTAAACAAGGCACGGGCTGCCGGGTTGGATGTAATCGGGGCAGTCGATCACGATACGTTCGAGCACTGGGCGCCATTTCGTGCCGCCTATGCCGAGTTAACGGCCGAAGGGGCTCGTCCGCCAGCGATTATTTTAGGTACGGAAATCTCCACAAGCGTGGACCGCTGCCCTATTCACCTGCTAAATTATCTGCCGAATCCCCACCGCGGTAGCGTCCGGGCAATCTTAAAAAATGCCCACCACGATCGCTTGGAACGCATGCGGCGCATGGTCGCGAAAATCAACCAGGATTATCCGCTGACGTGGTCAGACGTGCAGGCAGAGATTACCGGATTGACCCCGGGTCGACCGCATATCGGCGATGCCCTGGTGCGGAAAGGCTACTTTCAGACCCGCTCCGAAGCGTTCGAAAAGGTCCTCAATCCCGGCTCCCCCTATTACGTTTCGCGCCCCATTGTTGACAGTTTCGCCGTCCTGGAGGCTATCCGCGCCGACGGCGGGATACCCGTTTTGGCTCACCCGTTTTCGTTGACGCGCAGCAAACGGAGGCTGGACCCCGCCATAGTTCGGAAACTCGCTCAAAACGGCCTGCGGGGCATTGAAGTCAACCACCGCGAGCACGATGCTCCCGCCCGCCAACTGGCCGCAGATTTGGCCCGGGAGCTCGGTTTATTTGTCTCCGGGGCTTCGGATTACCACGGGGCGGGCAAGCCTAATCAGCTGGGGGAAAACACCATGCCCGAAGCCAGCCTGCGCCAGATTCTCGCCGCGGGTGCCAGCCCACTGTTAGGCGAACTGCCGCTGAGTTAGGAACCGCTACCGGGCTTGGATTGGAACTGCTGCAGTGCTGCTTGAACGGTCGCGGCATAGATATCTTGCCCGGCGGGGCCGGGGTGAACCTCGTCGCTGGCCAAAAGGTCCGTATGACCGGCGATAGCACTGTCCCAGCTGGCGACTTTCACCCGGTCAGGGTGGGCGCCAGCCAGGGCATACATGGTCTGGTTCGAGATTTGAATCCACTCCTGGGAGGCCCGGCCGTGACCGGTCACAAACACAAATTTCGTCTGCGGGAACTCGGCGAGTAGAGCTTCGCCATCTTGAACTCGAAACGTCGAATTCGTGGCGAGAGCAAAGACTACGTAGGGACGTAGCGTCCCTTGGGCTTGACGAGCCCGCATGATGCCCACACCTGCCGCTGAGCTGCGTGATACCGCCGCGTCTATGGTGGCACCGGGCAGAGTTTGGACGAGTTTCGGTGCCGCAGCCAAAGTCACCGAGTCCCCAATAATGTCGACTTGGTCCCCGGAGATTGGCTCACTAGCTTCAGAAGGCTTGGTTGACGTGGTTGGCTTAGTTTGGGGAGTTGGCTCGGATGGTTTTTCCTCCGTACCAGTTTTCGAGTGGTGGCTGTCCCCCGGCTTTTCGTTATGAATAAAGTTCGCCCCGGCTTCAACAAGTTGCTCGGCAGCGGTTTTTTCTGGAGCTATGGCGATAGAGATGACCAGCGGCAGCACCGCGACCACAGCCGCCGTCCAAACCAGGGAGCGCCGCCACCACGACACCCGCAACCGGGAGGAAACCGCCGGGCTCACGGCCTTTTGCGAACGCGGCGCAAACCAACGTTTCCAGGTGACGATTAAACCGTTGTGCCGCATGGGTCTTTCGACATACTTGTAGCTCACCGATGCCGCCAATATCGACACCACAGCAATAATCACCAGCGCCGCCCACTGCGGCAATCCCCGCCAGAGGCTGTTGACCAGCATGAACACTGGCCAATGCCACAGGTACAGGGAATAGGAGCGCACACCTAGCCATTGCAGGGGAGGCCACGACAAGAATTCGACCAGGATCTGACCCGGTCCGCTCACGCCGGAGACTTCCTCCAAACAAGCCTGAATAATCCCGATGGTCAGCACGCTTACCGCCAACACTCCCCACGGATAGGTGAAGGGGTCGCTGTCACGCAGCATCAGGAAACTGACGAACACCCCAACCATGCCTACCCAAGCCGCCAAACCGCGCAACCGGACTGTGGAACGATCCAGGTAATGCGGGGTGTTTTCCAACGCCAAGGGGAACAGCAAAGCCAAAGTCGCCCCCAGCATCAGCCCGAAAGCGTGCGTATCGGTGCCTTCGTAGATGCGGGTCAGGTTCCCGCCCCCGGCTTTTAACACCGCCATTTCGCTTACAGAAGCCAAGGCCAGCAGCGCGGGCACCAACCACCGATGCCGGGTGGGAATCAGGAAAGCCAGCAACAAAATCAGGGGCCACACCAGGTAAAACTGCTGCTCCACCGCCAGAGTCCACATATTCGCGAGGAACTGGGGGTTGGTCCGGTCAAAATAGGAGCCCCCAAAAGCCACATTGACCCAGTTGTAGGTATAGGTCAGGGTTCCCAGGACTTGATACCAGATGCCCACTAGGAAATCCCGGTTTACCAAGGCTGCCAGCGGCACGGTCACCAGTACGGTCAAGGTTACGGCGGGAACCAGTCTCCGGAAGCGCCGGAGCCAAAACGCACGGACATCGATGCGCCCCGTGAGGCGCTGTTCACGCGCTAACAGGGCCGTAATCAGGAATCCGGACAGCACAAAAAATACGTCTACCCCCAGGAATCCTCCCGGCAGCCAGTTTGGAGCCACGTGGTAAACCAGCACCGCCAAAGCTGCCAGTGCTCGGATCCCATCCAAGCCACGCAGCTGGTAGCGAGGCATTTTCGGGTCTGTTGAAGCGGAGTCTGGTGAGGATTGTAAAGTTGTCTCGGCCTGAGGGGATATGGCGTTGTGTGGGGACACGCGGGGCTTTTCCTCGCTGGTTCCAGAGACGCTAACGCGGATTTCTCCCGATACTGCTGGTTGCTTCGGGCGAGGGACTTGCGGTGGAGGAGGCGGTGCGGCGGGGTGGAGATGCCCACTGGACTGGGACTTGCCGAATCCGAAAAGCACCTTACCCCCTCATCACTGCCGCGTATATAACAAGGGTTAAGCCTATCGCCCTAGTGTGAAAAAACCCAGCGCTGGCATTAGCATGAAGGTATGACATTACCCACTACAGATGAACTGATGAAAGCCCTGGAGAAAGTCATTGACCCTGAGATTCGCCGGTCAATCACCGATTTGGATATGGTCCAGGAACTGAAAATTGACGAATCGGGCCATGTTTTTGCCCGCATCGCCCTGACTATCGCGGGGTGTCCCCTGCAGGCTCAGATTGAGCAGGATGCTCGGGCGCGCCTGGCGGAAGTTCCCGGCGTGACTTCCGTGGAAGTGGAAATGGGTGTGATGAGCCGCGAGGAACTGGACCGGGTAAAGGAAAAGCTGCTGGGAGCCAGGCCGGTGATTCCTTTTACTCAACCGGACTCCCTGACCCGTGTCTACGCCATTACTTCTGGAAAAGGCGGGGTCGGCAAGTCCTCGGTCACCGCTAACCTGGCGGCCGCGATGGCGGACTCCGGCCTGAAAGTGGCGGTTTTGGACTGCGATATTTACGGATTCTCAATTCCGCGCATGCTCGGGTTAGAGGACGCGGCCCCCACCCCGGTGGGAGACATGATGATGCCACCCACCGCTCACGGAGTAAAAGTTATTTCGATGGGCATGTTCGTTCCGGACGGACAGCCGGTAGTATGGCGCGGTCCGATGCTGCATCGGGCTTTGGAACAGTTCCTGTCCGAGACTTTCTGGGGAGATTTGGATGTGTTGCTCCTCGACCTGCCCCCCGGTACCGGCGACGTGGCGATTTCGGTGGCACAGCTACTGCCAAACTCGGAAATCGTCGTCGTGACCACCCCGCAGCTCGCGGCGGCCGAAGTCGCCGAACGCGCCGGTTCGATAGCTTCGGGCACGAACCAAAAGGTCGTAGGGGTGATTGAGAATATGAGTTACCTGACCGGCCCGGACGGCTCTCGTATCGAGGTCTTTGGAACGGGAGGCGGAGAGCAGGTGGCCTCTCGGCTGTCTCAGATCTTGGGTTACGAAGTTCCGCTTTTGGCACAGATTCCTCTGGAAGTCGCCTATCGGGAAGCCTCCGATGGCGGTGAGCCCCTCTCCACCAGCGAGGCCGCCAAGAACGGACAATCCGTCGCCGGGGCGGCTTTGCGTTCCGCGGCCGCTACTTTGAGCAAACGGGCACGCAGCCTGAAAGGTCATCGTTTGAACGTCACCGTAAAATAGTGGCAACATCGGGTCTGCAGGGCGGGTCTGGAATGGTCGATTCCCGGCCCGCCGTAGGAGCGTTCCGTAGGATAATTAACGGTTTTTAATTGCTACCAGCAGCCCGTCTCCGACAGGCAGCAGGTTTGCGGTCCATTCTTCGGATTCTTGAATGTGACGCAGCACTTCGCGCATCGCCACGGTGTCCGGTTCACGCCGAGCGGGGTCAGCCACCGAGTCATTGCACATGGCGTGGACTATGACCAGTAGCCCTCCGGGGCGCAGAGCCGGGTTTAACAGTTCGACATAGGCTTGAGTTTCGCCAGGATCCCCATCCACCACAGCCATGTCGTAGGCTCCCCGACTGAGGCGCGTGAGGACTTGCAGGGCGCGTCCCGTGATCATGCGTACTCGCGTGAGTGAGATACCCGCTCTCGTCAGGATTTCCTTGGCGACCGCGTGGAGCTTCGGGTCGACATCAATAGTGGTCAATACCCCATCCGCGGGCATTCCGGCCAGTGTCCACAGGGAGGACACCCCGGTTCCGGTACCGATCTCCAGCACGGACCTAGCTCCAGAAGCCCCAGCCAACATTCGTAGTGTCGCCCCTGCTCCGGGGGATATCGGCACGGAACCGAGTTCTCTGCCTCGCTGCCTGGCGATGGCTATAGTTTCAGATTCCGGTAAAAAATCTTCCGCATAGGACCAGCTCGAGGTCTTATCGATGGAAATTTGAGACTCGTTAAAACGCGGCACTATTTCAAAAACTTCTCTAGTTCCTTAGCTAAGGTAGCGACTTCCTCATCGTTGAGTTCAATAACCAAACGACCGCCCCCGTCTGCAGGAATACGCATCACGTTACAGCGCGGTTCTTTAGTGACTTCCAGGGGTCCGTCCCCGGTGCGGGGTTTCATGGCTGCCATTTGTTCCTCTTTTCAAAAACGGCTTTACCTCTCTATTATACGGGAAGTTCCGGCATTGATAGGGAATTATTTTCAGACAGGTATTGCAAATGCGCCGTTTCACGGGCTCAGCTTCGGTCAGTGTGTTTTCGGCAAAGTGTTCTCTACCACGTAGAGGGCTTCTTCGGCGGTATCAACCACCTGAATAATGGAGGCGTCCGCGGTGCTAGCCATCCCTTCCTCGACCAGGCACTTACGAACCCATTTCATCAGCCCGTCCCAATACTCGTGCCCGACCAGCACTATGGGGTATTGCTGAATTTTGCTGGTTTGACGCAGCGTGACGCATTCAAAAAGTTCATCCAGAGTTCCGAAACCGCCGGGCAGAGCCACGAAGGCTTGGGCATATTTCACGAACATGGTCTTGCGTACGAAAAAGTACCGAAAGTCAATCCCCAAATCAACGTACTCGTTGATTCCTTGCTCATGAGGTAACTCGATTCCCAGACCGATGGTCATTCCATCGTTGCGGCGTGCCCCTTTGCTGACTGCCTCCATCAGCCCCGGACCGCCACCGGTGATGATGGAGAACCCGGCTTGGGCAAAAACTTTGCCGATATCTTCGCCGAGCCGATAGTACTTCGTGCCGGGTTCGACTCGGGCGGAACCGAACACCGTGATGGCTTTACCGACATCCGCCAGAGACTCGAAACCGTCGACGAACTCCCCCATGATTCTAAGGACTCGCCACGGGTCTTCTTCGGTCCACTTCGGATCGACTTTCGAGCGCAGCAAAGCCTGATCCGCCAGTTCCCGTTGCATCCCGCCCCGGGAACGCCGGTTAAAAAAAGTCTTCATACCTAGTCCTTATTTCGGTTCTTTCGCCAGCGGCCCTTGGCCTTGGCTATCCTGCCGAATTGTCCTTGCTTGGCAACCGTATCACCAATTATCAGCAGCGCCGGAAGCAACTTTAACGTTTTGGGCAAACTCTTGGGTCGTCACCAGCAGCTGACCTGCGGATTCCACCACCACAGCGCCGGGGATTCCGATAATCGCGACACCTCTCAGGTTTTCTGCCCTCACCAGGGCGGCGGGGGCGGCATCGGTATAGACCGGGATTTCCGGGCTCAGATTCGCCAGTTCAGAGGCGTTACTGACGACGCGGCGCACCGCTTCCCAATCGCCCACGTCTGACCATCCCAAGTCCGGGCGGGCCGGCACCACCGCAACTCGTCCGTCTCGTGCCAACGGTTCTGCCAACACGGTATCAATCGGCGCCGCAACAACACCCTCCCACAATGCAGTTTTCGCGTCCGAACTCAACGTTTCCCATCCCGCGGCAAGTTTTCGCACCGCTGTGCCTGACCCTGGCACTCGTGCCTCCAAAGCATCGAGTAGCACGTCACTGCGCACCACAAACATACCCGCGTTCCACTGGTAGTTCTCGGTCGCCAGCCAAGCGCTGGCGGTGGTTGCATCCGGTTTTTCCGTGAAGGACTGCGCCCGACGAACCCCGATGAGTTCTCCGTCCAGGGCGGGTCCCACCTCTATATAACCGAACCCGGTCGCCGGTTCGGTCGGCACAATCCCGATGGTCGTGAGCCATCCGGCTTTGGCAGCTGGGACAGCCCGGGCGAGGGCTTCACAAAATGCCGCAGGGTTTGCAATGAGATGGTCTGCCGCGAAAGACCCAACCACGCAAGTTCCGTAACGCTGCTCTATCAGAGCAGCTCCCAAAGCTATGGCCGCCATAGAATCGCGCGGGCTAGGTTCCGCCACGCAACGCACCGGAACCGACAAGTCCAGAGCAGTGACTTGTGCGGCTAAAGCCTCTTGGTGAGGTGCGCCGGTTACGAAAGTCAAGGATTGACAAATCGGCGCCAAACGTGCCGCGGTTTGCTGCACCAGGCTTTGCGTCCCGTTGATGTTTAGCAGGAACTTAGGCTTCGCAGCTGTCGACCAGGGCCACAGCCGCCGCCCGTATCCCCCGGCAGGCACTATCGCATGAATTTCCACAAAACAAATCCTACCGGAGGCCAAGCGTGAGTTTTTGCGTTGAACAGAGTAGGCTTTACCCCGTGTATCTACCCCCTCGTAAAGAAGGCCAGGTTTATTTGGGCATGATTATTCCCGTGCCCGAACCCTATGCTGGCGAGCTGCAGAAAGTCACGAAAACTGACGGCGTACCCCCGCACGTCACCGTCGTGGAGCCGCGCGCGGTGGATCGCGAACAAGTCCCTGAGATTCAGGCTCAGGCTGCTGAAATCTGCCGGTCCTTTTCACCGTTCGTCATCAGCTTCGGCAACATCGGAGATTTTCGGCCCGTGTCCCCGGTCGTCTATATCGAGGTGCAGCGCGGGCATGAGGCCTGCAAAGAATTGGCGAAACGGCTCCGCTTCGGCCCTCTGGACACCGAGTCACGCTTCCCCTACTATCCGCACATCACCTTGGGGACCAACGTCACCGATGAGGACCTGGATCGGGTAGCGGCCCTGTCGAAGCGTTCCCACGGCTTTTTCATGGTTGACGGCGTTGATTGTTCGCTCATTGAACCGGACCATGTCGAACAGTTGGCCATCCTCCCGCTGGGCTCGGGAATACCCGAAAGTGTCACTGGCGAACTGCCCAAAATTTTCGCCCACCCTCAGTTACACACTTGAAAGTGCGGAGGCCCCGTGACAAAGCAACTTGATTCCCCGCCAGCCGAGCCCGCTGCCCCCGAGGGAGTGGTGGAACTCATGAAGGCCTTCATGGAGTGGCTCAATACCACGCGAATTATGCGGGCTTACCTGCGTTATCAAAACGCCTCCTCGAACCTATTGGCTGGCGGCATCGCCTATACCGCCCTGTTTTCTATGGTGGGGATAGTGACCCTGATTATCATGACCGCGCAAGTCATGATCTTTGCTTTCCCTCTGACCAGTCACACGATTTTTCAGGATGTCAATCAATGGATTCCCGGAGCGATTAGGATTGATGGGCAGCCGGGTCTGATTGACCCCGCCGCGATTGCGACACCCAGCTTTACCTGGGGAACTTTGGTGGCTTTAGTCGTGTCCATCATGGCGGGAATCCGGGTGGTCGCGGCTTTGCGCGTCAGCATCCAAACCGTTTTCGGACTGCCGCAGCGCCCCGGGGCAGGGTGGAAAAATGCGCTGCGGGATGCGTGTATGTTCCTGGCTTTGTGTATCGGGGGGATTTTGGCTTCGGTTTTGGGTTCGGGTTCCATCGTTGTGGTTCGTGCCTTGCAGCGCCGGCTGCCGCTGGCTCTGCCGGTTCCCCCCGGTCTGATAAATGCCGGAGCTTTCATCCTGACCAGTGTCTTGACAACTTTAATTCTGGCTTTCACACTGCGCTACCTGGCTTTGGTGCGGGCTCCGCGCCGAGATTTGTGGATTGGGACGGGGGCATTGGGATTTTTGTCTACGGCTCTGCAGATGTCAGGAGCCTACCTGGCCGCCAGCGTACCCCCCGCATACGCCCCGTTTACGCTGGTGTTGACCATTATCCTGTGGGTCAACGTGTTGGGCCGCCTGTTCTTGTATATGTCTTGCTGGATTGCGAACCCCCCGGCGGCTCCGGCACCAGTGGCGGACTTCCCGCATTTTTCCGAGCGTCCGAACTTCGTGACGGTTTCGGCTCCCGCCAGTTTGTCCTGGCCCCACGATCCGCTTTCTGGCCGAATTTGGTCCCCCGCCCAGGAAGAAGCCGCTTGGCGTTTGTCTCAGCAAGTCATTTGGGGCAGCAAAAATCGCCGGGAAACCGCGGCCGACAAACGCATGTCGGGACATCCGGTGGCCCCCGGCACTGCGTCCCGGAAACTGAATCGGAGGTAATACATGAAAGTAACTACTGTCAATGTCAACGGCGTCCGGGCGGCGTTCCGCAAAGGGTTTGGGGACTGGCTGGATAATGACGATTCGGATTTGCTGTGTCTGCAAGAGGTGCGGGCCACTCCACAAGACACCGCGGACTTGTTCGGTCCGGCTTGGGACGTGCGCGTGTGGCCCTGCCGAGTGAAAGGCCGCGCCGGGGTGGCGCTCGGGGCTCGGCGCGATTCCGGCTGGGAGATTGATTCGATTACCGAAGGGCTCCCCCCGGATTTTTATGCAGAGATTGGCGGGGAACCGGACGTAGATTCCGGACGCTGGCTGGAAGGTGAGATTCACGGACCCGACGGGACGACGTTTACCCTGGTCAGCGCCTATCTGCATTCCGGGGAGCTGAACACGGAAAAGCAGGAACAAAAGTTGGCTTACCTCAATCGAGTTGGCAAGCGGGTGGACCAGCTGGGGGCGCGCGCTGTGGCGGGAGCGGGCTCCAACACGCCGCAAGAGGCCCTGATTTGCGGGGATTTCAACATTGTGCGCACCGCCCACGACATTAAGAACTGGAAACCTAATCACAATAAAACCTCCGGGGTCATGGATGAAGAGATTGCGTTCTTGGACGCATGGATGGCCGACACGCTTTCTGGGCGGGACGGTCTGCCTTGTGTAGATGTAGGACGAGCCTTGGCGGGAGACACGGACGGCCCCTATACCTGGTGGTCGTGGCGCGGTAAGGCTTACGACAATAACGCCGGCTGGCGCCTGGATTATCACATGGCTACCCCCGGACTGGCCGGAAAAGCCCAATCGGCCGCGGTCTATCGCGCACCGGCTTACGATGCCCGTTTCACGGATCATGCCCCGCTCACGGTGGCCTACAATTTCGCGGAGTAAACTCACACATTCAGTTGTTTTTAAGAATTGTTCGGTCATTTCTTACAAATTTCTAAGAATGTGGGAAAACTGACGATACAATAAGAGAACGTGGTGTGAATCATCTGGGAAATGTCTGAAAATGCCCAGGCCAACTAAGAAAAAGGAAATACAACAAATATGAAAACTTCTCACTGTGACCCCCGGTTATTGACTCGTTTCACCAACCGTGCTCTGGTTATCGGCTCCTCAGCCGCTTTAACCCTGGGACTGGGCATGACCGGTTTTGTCCCGGCTGCTTTCGCAACCGAAACCCCCACTCCTGAGGTTCCCTCCCAGGAATCCCCTGCGGCGCCCACCCCGGTTACCGACCCGGCTCCCAGCGACGCTGATGCTCAAAATCACCCGGCTACTGACCCGGCTGCAAACGACCCGGCCGCTTCCCTGAGTCTGGCGACTCCGGTTCAGGCTCCACCTGCTCCGGCCGTTGCTCCGGCGGATCCCGTGGAACCGAGCGACCCCGCCTTCACGCTCACAGATGTTGATGACAGCGAAATTCCACCGTTGGAGTATGGCTTCGAACCTAAAAGTACGTATGGCGATGCCCTGGGAAAACTCTCTGCGGAAAAAGACTACACGACTCAGCACGATGACACCCTAAAGGTATACTCCGGGGACACCGTGGATATTAAAAGCAATCTGGATATCAACGTGGGACTGCATGCACTGGAAGGTTGGCAGGAAAAAGTTCAGCGAGCTAAAGCCGGGAATCTGACATACAGTGAAGCCGGTTCCGGCTTTCAGACGATTATTTTGGTTCCGGAATACCTGGAGATGCCCAGCGACCCGCGGTCTTACAAACTGGAGACCCACAACGGAAACAAACCTCCGCTGTATCGGATTGTCAGCGTGTTGCGTTCGACAAAACGGCTGGCTATTACTTTGGCTTTGAATGAGTTTTATGAAACAGGAGATAGTAAAGAAGGCGCCTACTTGCGTCTGAAGGACGGTTTCAAGGCCTACGCAAATAAACCGCTGGGCTTGGTTATCTCTGGGGTCAAGGTTAAGGACAAGATATCCCCCGAGGGAACCCAGGCCACATTGGAGTTCAACACTGCGGGATACCTGTACATCGGCGGATTTAGCAGCATAGATCGACGTGAAAAGGCGAGGTATTTTAGTAATTTCAGGGGACTGTCTAGGTCTTGGTATACCCTGCAAGGCCAGGAAAAGGGCAGTCTCATCGGTAACGGCACCGATTCCACCCGCCCCCAGAGTCGCGGTATTTCCCTAACTATGGACATCAAGCCGAAACCCATTCCGGCAGAACCCGAGAACCCGAATCCGAATCCGCCGGTCATCCCGGATACGCCGAGTGTCGTCCCCGGTCCCGTTCCGGGAGGGACTGTGGTTCCTCCCAGCGAGCCCGTGCCTCCGGTGGCGGGTGTTACTACCACCCCGACTGAACCTCAACCTCCAGTGGCAGGGGTCTTTACCCCGGCAGCTCCCGAGCCCCCCGTGGCGGGCGTGACTACCCCGGCAGCTCCCCAGATTCCGGTGGCGCAGGTGCCAGAAAAGGCTTTGGCAGCTACCGGTTCGTCTGCCGAAACGCTGGCTGGCGGAGCTATGATTGTGTTCCTCGCCGGCGGAGCCATGATGGTCGCGTCTCGCCGCCGGGCCCGCCGCTAACAGCTGACGTCACTTCCCGAGGAAAACGCCTCGGATTTCACACCCAGCACCCAAGCAGGCAGAATCATAACCTAACAGTGTGTTGGTCGAGGTAAACCTCGACCAACACACTTAATTATTGTAAATTTAGTGACGCCTAGAGTCGCTAGTCTCTACAGGAAAATAACAAATAAATGGGCAAGAACATGGATACCCACACTTGGATACATTATCTATCATGTTTTTTCAACGCTGTCGCCAAGCAAATAACTAAACAAGAGGATGCCAGTTACACGATTAAACGATAAACGATGTAAATCCCACCATGAAATATCTGGCTACATAGAATGCCAAAAATCTGAAATAACTTCGTTTCGACTGGTTTTCCCGGTCTTTTTCAAAATGTTGTGAACATGGACTTTCACAGTAGTGAGCTCTATAAACATAGCCTCAGCAATCTGACGATTGGTTTGCCCTTGCACCATCCTCAACAAGACCTTGTTTTCAGTAGGTGAGAGTTTATATTTGCGGGTAAATATGGCAGCTTCATTAGCAATGATATCTTCATCGGAAGCCCTCTCCCGAGAAGGAGGCTCGTTGATATGCAGTCTTAGTATTCCCACTCCTCTAAAAGAGATATACCAGGAAATAAAGAGAATAAAGAGGTTCTCGATAAAGTTACGCTCCGGAAGGAATGGTTCTTCCACCGATGAAAGAGAAGGAAGAATTATCATAAAGTAGACATTCCAAAGAACGGTTCCAATACACAGTATCCCAGAGACTATAAATAGAATCAAATGCTTCTTAAGTAAAAAACGTTTAATGGTATCTTTACAAACAAAATAATAGATGATGAGGAAGCATAACAATGACATGAACCCTACAGCCCTCATTGAGAAAAATATAAATTCCCTCCGCATTCGTTCTGGTTCTGCTACTAAAATGATCACACTGAGTGCCACGAATAAAAGCGCCGGGATTGCAATCCAAATTGGCCGCAAACTTAGATACATAAATGCGGTGTACCACAGGAGGCATATCAGTGCACAACCTAGCATGATGGACTCAGGAGGGCTGGAAATTACAAAAATATCCACGAATCTCCCGGAGGGATTTTCTTCTGCCATGTAGGGTCTGAACATCAATGCGACATCGAAAAAATAAACAACACTGAAAATTGATGCACCGAGATAGGTTTTCCGCCTCGAGACTGTGTAGGCAGAAAAAGAAATTGCTCCCGCAAAAATGGAAAGCATCATCACTCCCTGAGTCAAGTAAAACAACCACGTACTCATGAGAGCTCCTCACCCTAGCAAAGCATCCCTCTATTTTACCAACAAGTTGCCTACTGCTGCGCCTTGACTGACGCCGCAGTAGGCAACCTGAACAAAGGACTTCTTGGGTCTAATGGCCGTAAATCAGCGTTTGGGCGACAAGCATTCCGCCGCCAAATACCAAGACGAACACCACCATAGGCCAAACAAACTTCAACCAATGGCTGTACTTCATGTCAAGCATCTGCAAAGTAGCCATCACCAGGCCAGTAGGTGCTAAGTACAACATAGCGTACTGACCCCACTGGTAAGCGCAGACGATGATCCAACGCGGAATACCAACTGAATCAGCTAACGGAGCCATAATCGGCATGGA
The DNA here is from genome assembly GCF_985070215.1 of Mobiluncus sp. Taxonomy (NCBI): domain Bacteria; kingdom Bacillati; phylum Actinomycetota; class Actinomycetes; order Actinomycetales; family Actinomycetaceae; genus Mobiluncus; species Mobiluncus sp. Next base: position 30,258 of record NZ_CFKZQR010000017.1, read on the forward strand.
CAGCACCGCCAAGCCAGAGGAGGACGGTACTACGAAGCCAAGGACAAAGAAGATGAACATCATGATGATTATGAACAGCGGACCACTCATTCCCGAAACCAACTTCGTAGCACCATACAGAATGGTGTCTGAAACGTAGCCCTCTTTCAAAATCGAGTTAATGCCACGAGCCAGTCCAATAATTAAAGACACCGCAACGAGCGAAGAAGCCCCGTTCGAGAAGGCATCCACGAGTTGTTTTTCGGTGAGGCGGTCCTTACCAAACAGTGACAATATCATTATCGCAATCGTAATAGTCAAGAAAGACGCAGCCATCAATGGGAAGTACCAACCCCGAGCCATGACACCCCAGACCATAATCGGGAAACCTGCAAAAAACAAGACCAGGATAATTTTGCGCTTCCAGTTGAAGGGAACATCTTCCTGGCTCATCATGCCCCACTGCTTTTCATAGGAATCCCGGTCTTCATAGGTGTAAGAGAACTCGGGATTTGCCTTGATTTTTTTGGCGTACCAATACAGGTAACCTATGACTACTGCTGCCCCTACTACACAACTTACCGCGCGCCACCAGATGCCCTCGGTAAACTGAATGCCTGCAGCATTAGACGCAATCACAACAGAGAATGGGTTGACGGTTGACATCGTAGTCCCCATGGAACCAGCAAGGAAGATAGCCCCTACTGCGATAATAGAGTCGTATCCCATCGCGATAAAGATAGGACACATGATTGGATAAAAGGCCACAGCTTCTTCTTCAAGACCACACAGAGTGCCTCCAACTATCATGAACAGAGACATCGCGAATACGAGAGCAAACTCGTGTCCTTTGGTTTTCTTAGTCAAGGCCATCAGACCAGACTCGAAAGAACCGGTAGCCCGAACCACACCAATGAGACCTCCAAGGACAAAAATGAACACCATGATGTCCACTGCCTCCATAGTGCCATTCACCATGGCCTGCGGAATTTTTTCAAGACCAGCAGGATTAGACTCGAGTCTTTCGTAAGTGTCAGGAATAGAAATCGGTTTTCCAATTGCTCCGTTGGCAAACTGTTCGTACTTGATGTCTACCCCGAGTTTGTCCAGGGCCTCTTGATTGCCGGGAACAGTACTGACTTCCCCTTGTGGACTTGTGATTGAGAAAGCTTGAGTCTCCTTATCATAGGCCAGTTTCGAGTACTGACCTGCTGGTACGAACCAAGTCGCAAACACCGCAATAATGGTGAGAAAGAATAGGATTGTGAACGCGGTGGGCACGTTCAAACGAAAGCCTTTTTTCGGTTTTTGCCCAGTTTCGCTCGCAGTTTTTCCGTCGGTAACTCCAGACATACTGCATCCTCCTTGTAGTTTTGTTGTGAAGTTTGGTACCGTCTCAAAATTAGAGAGGCCGAGTAGCATCTTTGCTAGAGAAAAGTTTGCCAATCCGATTTAGGTTTGTAAACGAACTTACACCGCTCTCTAAGGATGATTCGTGTTTATTTCTGGGCAACCAACACGTACACCCACTCTTAACCTAGTTTGAACAGGTATCTTACATGTGTTCTAGACAGACTGTTTGCGAAGAGAAATACCGTCACTTCACTCGATTGATAGTAGCCTTCCGCCGTAAAGGTGGAGTCCGGTAGCATCGTACGTGCGAATCCCAGGGAAGGATCTTTATCGTCCTCGCCTTGGGTCGTACAAAAATAAGCTGGTGGGGAAGGAACTAAGTTCCTCCCCCACCACTGGCGGTATCAGGTGACAGGCTACTTTGGTAGTTTGCTTGGAAACTAGACCTCGATGTTTCCACCGCTAGTCATGCACATTTTCTTGTAGCTGTGCTGGTTGATGTCATCGGGTCCACCGTAGTTCCCACCTGGGGTAATGATGGTGCCGGATTCGCCCGCGATAATCTTTTGAGCATCGCTGAGCTGCCCAATCGCGGCGACATCGCCGGTCAGCTCCACGAAACGGCAGGCTGCCTCCACCTTCGGCCCCATAGAGCCAGCGGGGAAACCGCCCGCGCGCATCGCAGCGGGGCTAGCGCGATGAATTTCCTTCTGCTCAGGAGTACCAAAGTTCTCCATCACAGCGGGCACATCAGTCAGAATCATCAAGAAATCTGCGTCCAGATGTTCTGCCAGGGTCGCGGCGGTCAGATCCTTATCGATCACAGCCTCGACACCCTGCAGTTTGCCCTTCTCATTGCGAATGACAGGGATACCGCCACCGCCCGCGCAAACCACGACAGCACCGACATCGAGCATCCGGCGAATCAAACGAGTCTCCACCACGCGCTGCGGCTTCGGAGACCCGACAACCCGACGGAAATACTCCCCGTCAGCCTTCATCACCCAGCCACGAGACTTAGCCAACTCGTCAGCTTCTTCCTTGTTATAAACCTGACCCACAAACTTGGTCGGATTATCAAACGCAGGATCTCCAGCCAAAACCAGAGTCTGGTTCACAAAAGAAGCCACCTGACGTCCCGGGAGATTATTCTGCAAGGACTGCAACAGCCAGTAGCCAATCATGCCCTGGGTCTGCGCACCCAAGGTATCGAAAGCGTAGGGCTGAGTCAGATTCTTATCATTAGCCGACTGCAACGCCAACACCCCAACCTGCGGACCATTACCGTGGGTAATAACCACTTCATGTTCCTCAGCCAAGGGAGCAAGCTGCTGCACCGCCAGCTCAACGTTAGCAATCTGCGTGGCGGAATCCGGTTTCTCCCCACGTCGCAGCAAGGCGTTACCGCCCAAAGCAATAACAATACGCATATCTACTTTTCTCCTAGCGTCGCCACCATAACGGCCTTAATCGTATGCATCCGGTTTTCCGCCTGATCGAACACCGCAGAGCACTCACCATTAAAGACATCGTTAGTAACTTCCATACCATCCAGGCCGTACTTTTGGTAGATATCCTCACCAATAGTGGTATGACGGTCATGGAAAGACGGCAAGCAGTGCAGGAACTTGGTATTGGGGTTGCCAGTCCGAGCCATCAAATCAGCATTCACCTGGTAAGGCTTCAACAACTTAATACGTTCATCCCAAACTTCCTTCGGCTCGCCCATCGAAACCCAAATATCCGTGTAAACGAAATCGACGCCCTTCACACCCTCATCGACACTCTCGGTGTGGGTAATCTTGGCACCAGTTGTCTTAGCGATTTCCTCAGCCTTAGCAATAATCTCCGGGGTATTCCACAGCTCCTTCGGCGCCACAATCCGCACGTCCATTCCCAACATCACACCGGAAATCAACAGGGAGTTAGCCATATTGAAACGGGAATCACCAACATAAGCAAAAGAAATCTCATTGTACGGCTTACCACTCTGCTCATGCATGGTCAGCATGTCACACAACATCTGGGTGGGATGCCACTGATCAGTCAAACCGTTCCACACCGGCACGCCCGACATCTCAGCCAAAACATCCACCTTATGCTGAGAATCGCCGCGGTATTCAATACCGTCATAGAAACGACCCAACACCCGAGCAGTATCCTCAATAGATTCCTTGTGACCCATCTGAGAACCGGACGGATCCAGATAGGTAACATGAGCGCCCTGATCATAGGCAGCAACCTCAAAAGAGCAGCGGGTACGGGTCGAGGTCTTTTCGAAAATCAGAGCAATATTCTTGTTCTTCAGATACTGAACCTCGCGACCTTCCTTCTTCGCGGCTTTCAGCTCAGCAGCCAACTCCAGCAACTCCAACCACTCAGCAGGAGTAAAATCGAGTTCTTTCAAAAAGTGACGACCGTGAAAATCAGTCATGGGTTTTCCTTTC
>NZ_CFKZQR010000018.1:0-32284 GCF_985070215.1 Mobiluncus sp.
CCCCTCGACTGCCCCCGCCGACACGACAGCGCTGCTGGCATGCGTCGACTACGTCGTCGAACGCCTCTAGCCGGAAACAAATGTCAAAAGACCCGACCAACGTCTTGGCCGGGTCTTTTTGCTACGGGATTCAGTTAGGCAAAGAGAGCCTGAATGGGTCCCAGGGCAAAGTAGATAACGAACAAGATACCTACCACCCACATCAACGGGTGAATCTCTTTGAACTTACCGCGCGCTAATTTCACGATGACGAAAGCAATGCAGCCAAAACCGATACCGGCGGTAATCGAGTACGAGAAAGGCATCATGGCGATAGACAGGAAGGCCGGAATCGCGTTTTCCGCATTCTTCCAATCTATGTCCGCCACCTGTGTCATCATCAAAAATCCCACAAAGACCAGGGCGGTTGACGCAGCTTCTGCCGGCACCAGCTCTACCAGCGGAGCAAAGAACATGGACAGCAGGAAACACACCCCGACCACGACGGAAGACAAACCGGTACGGGCCCCCGCGCCTACCCCGGAGGTGGACTCCACGTAGGACGTATTCGAGGAAACGCCGCCCAAGCCGCCGGCCATAGCAGCCAGAGAGTCAATGAGCAGAATCTGGAGGGTACGCGGCGGGTTACCTTTCTCATCGAGCAAACCGCCGGCAGCACCGACGCCGACCATCGTGCCCATGGTGTCAAAGAAGTCTGCCAGCATCAGGGAGAAAATCAGCAGCAACACGGAAATTACCGGGAGCTTCGTGAATGCCCCAAAGAAGTCAATCTGACCGAAGGTGGCAAAATCAGGAAGTTGGACGGGCGAGCCCTCCAGAGCGGGAACATTCTTGGTCCAGCCAGTCTCGTTGACGACCTTGCCAGTCTCATCAGTCATCAGCGGAATCTTGAGAATCGCTTGGAGAATGACCGCGAGAATGGAAGACACCACAATCCCGATGAGGATGGCCGCCTGGACCTTGCGAACGTAGAGAACCAAAATGACCACAAAACCGATGAGGAACACGACCATCGGCCAGCCGGCGAAGGATCCTCCGATACCAAGCTGAACCGGAGTGCCTCCCGGACGGACTACCCCCGCATTGATGAGGCCGACCAGCGTAATAAATAAGCCAATACCAACAGAGATAGCGACTTTCAGCTGGCTGGGTACGGCATTAAAGACGGCTTCGCGGAAACCCGTGACCACCAGCAGCGTGATGGCGACGCCCTCCCAAAAGATGAGTCCCATCGCTTCGCCGTAGGACAGTCCGAAAGGACCAAGCACCAGGGTAAATGACACCATCGCATTCAGCCCCATGCCAGCCGCCAGCGCTAGGGGGAAGTTTGCTACCAGCCCCATCAGGATAGTCATCAAGCCGCCTACCAGGGCCGTTCCAGCTGCGATAGAAGCAGGGGTGACATTTTCAGCTCCACCGGCGCTGGCTGCCGCAATCAGGATGGAGGGGTTGACGACCAAGATGTAAGCCATCGCAAAGAAGGTCACCAGGCCGCCGCGGATTTCTTGCCTTACGGAAGATTTACGCTTGGAGATTTCGAAAAAACCATCAAGTCCTCCGTTGGTGCGCGGGGAACCGCTGGTGGTTTTCTTACCGGATTTGTTTGCAGTTTTCGTTGTATTATTGCTCACCGTTTAACGCTAGTCTTCTCCGTGACGATAAGCCAAAACACAACGTCACAGGCTTATGCGTCCGGGGCTTGTCCCGAGAGGGTAATCTCATCCGGATTGAGTTCCTGCAAGGATTTGTCGTCCAAAAAGGTCCTCCCCACCGGCAGCGTACTCGGTGTCAGGTCCGCATCGGTTTCTGAGTGCGCCCCACAAGTGTGGTCCATCGCCACCACGTGTCCGTCGTCAGGACTCCAGGCGTTGGTACACAAGCCAAACTCCAGCCGCAGCGAACCACTGACTTTCCACAGGTAACCGCAGGTAGAGCAGGGATTCTCCGGCGGGTTACCGTGACGATCCAGTTCGGTGCGGGAATGCACGTCACGCAGCCAGCGCTTCACCGCCGCATTGCGGCCCTCACGATTCAGGACCCGTTTGCGCCCCAGTCCCAGTTCCCACAGAGCCAGCTGGTCGGCGTCCTCGCCGGTGGCTTCATATCCTTGGTCGAGGTTCGGGTCATCAGGATCGTAGGGGGTCTGGTCCTTGCGCCCCAGGTCGCCGGGCTCTAACCGCTGTGACCACGGTACCCACGGGGGTGCCAACAAGGCGCCTTCAGCGGGCAGCAGGTCGGTTTCACACACCGTCCCAATCCGTCCATGCGGAACTCGGGTCAGGCTGACGGCCCACACCCAGCCTTTGTATCCCGGTTTCAGGCACTCGAAAAAGTGCGTCACCAACCGTTGTCCGGTGGCCTCCACCCGCAGGTGGTCCCCCACTTCTGTGTCTTTAGTAATGGATTTTAAGGCGTCGCGGGCCAGGTCAGACTGTTTAGCCAGTACTGAGTCGGGTTCCGATGTCCCGGCTGGCTGAGTAGTTTGTGTTTGTTTTCGAGCCATCAAAAGCTCCTTCGTGTCACTTCTTGGTCTGGTTCATTCTGGAGATGCTCACGCTTCGAAAGACTGCGCCACAATTTTCAGCATCTTGGCAATCTGTTTGCCATTTTCGGGATACTTTCCCCGTCGCAGACTTCCCGAAGCATCATCAAGAATTCTGATGAGATCCTCTACGATAGGAACCATATCGGCAGCTTTTTTGCGTTGCGCTTTGGCGACGGAAGGAAGTTTTTCTACCACGGTCACGTTCATGGCTTGGCGTCCGCGTTTACCATCGACCACCGAGTATTCGACCTTGGTACCGGGATGCAGATCCACCACGTTCTCAGGCAGGGCCGAGGCATGCAGGAACACCTCTTCACCATCGGCTCCGGCTACAAACCCGAAGCCTTTGACAGCGTCGTACCATTTCACTTTCCCGCTCGGCACATGTCCTCCTCTGTAAATCTTGGTTCACTTACCGCTCAAATCTAACGATTTCGGCAAATATCTCAACCCAACCAGTCTAACTGCAAGCCCCAGCTGAGATAAAGTTATAGGTGACGTTTGTTCTGTTCGGAAGAAAGTAGCAAAGTTACTGTGTTCTCAAGAATTCGTTTCATAGCGGTAGGTTTTGTTTTACTGATGGTGGGGTTCGTTCCAGCGAACTTCGCTCAGGCTTCTCCTGTTATTCAACCCGCAGCAGATCCCCTGGATATCTCCAGCAACCAGATTTACGACCCCGACAACAAACTGGGTGATGACGGCATCTACCAGGTGAAAAGTTCCATTGAAGCCGCCAAGAATTTCAACATGTCGGTCTATATCGCCATCGTCCCCGATTTCGGTGAGTTCTCTCCCCGCGAATGGAACGAAAAAACGATGCAACTGTCGCACTTGGAAGCTAATTCTTATCTGCTTTCAATTGCCTACAATCCCAATGAGGACGGCGCGGGTGAGATTGCGGCCTCTTCCACCGCTGGTTCAGCTATCAACAGCGCCCAAGCGGGCGACCGGGCTATGCAGGTTTTGCCTTACCAGTTGAGTAACGGCGAATACGCTTCAGGCGTGAGCTCTTTCGTCCAGCAGTTAATGGATCTGGCCATGTCCGCGAGTTCTGGTGCGGCGGCTCCCGCGGATAACACCGATGTGTCGGGACGCTCCACCAATAACTGGTTTATCCTCATGCTCATTTTGGCAATGTTGGTAGCCGTGGCTCTGGCTATCGCGATTTATCGGCGGAATTCCTACAACACCGCAGCAAAGCCTCAAGATACCGTGGACTTCGACGCTGTTGAGAGCGCCGATCACGACAGCGAATTTGAAAGCAGCGAGGCGCTTACCCCCGGAGCTGCGGCAGGAACCATACCTCCAACTAATGCCGAGCAACCCCTCGTCACCCCTGATGTTGTCGAGGCTGCCCCGCAGGCAGTTCCGGCAGATGTCTACGCTGCGGCCCCACCGGTGGAACAGATTCAGCCGGAAGCACCGGTCTATCCAGAGCCAGAAATGCTCTTTGATGAGGCCGCCGCCGCGGAAAGCGAAGCTAACTTTGAACGTGGACTCAAGGCTTTGAAAGACTTGAACGAGTCCATTTTTGCAGCTACCGAAGATTTGCACGCTTCCGTGGAAGCCTTTGGAGAAGTGGAAACCCGTAACTTTGCCGCTACCCTGGAATTCTCTCGAGAACAAGCCAATGCTTTGTTGAACTGGCTGGCAGGAGCGGATTTAGTCAGCTCCGAGGAGGCCGGACAAGTCGAGGATTCAGCTCGGCAGGTGAAGCAGGCTCTATCCGCTGAGGTACTTGCATTCACGAAACGTCGCCATAATCCTGACCAGGTCGGGGCTTCCCTGAATCGGTTGGCAGCTTCCTGGAACCGCGCACGGAAGTCTCTGGCTCAAGTTGAGACTGTGGAGAAACAGCTGGAAATCGACTATCCGCAAGCGAATTTGGGTCATGCCAGCGCGAACCTGAACCAATCGAAGCGGTTGTTAAAGGCAGCCTACAAAGGCATCTTGTCCGGGCAAAAGTGCTTGAAGGAGGGCGATGCCAAGACTGCAATCCGCTACACCCGCGGTTCTGAGCGAGCTGTCACCCAGACCGAATTCGCTTTGGAACACATCACGAAACTCAGCGCATTCCTATCCGAAACCACGCAACACCTTTCCACCATGTTGGAAACGCTGGATGAGAACGTGCGAACCATCCGGACTTACGACCCCGATGCAAATGGCCAAGAAATCGCCATCACGTTACGAACTATGGAGAAAGCCCGCCAGGCTCTGGCGGGACAGGGAGATCCAATCGAGGCCTTGAGCAAACTCTGCGGGCTGCAGGCCAATCTGTTCAATGTTTATGGCACTTCGGTTTTGGCCCAAGATTTGGCTCAGCTGCAAGCGCAGTTCCCGCAGCGTCTAGCGTGGGAGCAACAACATCTGGAGCTGCTGCGCACGAATATCATGCTGCGCCGCAAGAGCATTGACCCGCAAATCGAGCTGGAACTGTCTCGCTGCGAGCAACTTATCGCCCAAGCGCGAGAGAAGCTCCCGCAAGAACCGCTCATCGGGATGACGATGCTCTCTACCAGCGCAGAAATGTTGATTCAGCTGGGCAGCGGGATTCCAGCGGCTTTCCCTGCCCCGGCCAAATAGTTAGACCATTGTTTTGACCCGGTTGCGCGAGAACTGTTTTTCGGAAAAGTATCCGACTGACGCCACGGTTAAAAAAGTTGTAAACTACTGAGGCGTTTTGAAAATTTCGGGATTTCTGTGGGAAATCTCGGCTGTTCAATTTGTGAAAATTTAAAGAAAACACCATAAGCAAAGAAAAACTCAATGAAACTGCAAATTCCTGAAGAAGAAACGACTTACCTTCTGGTCGATGGGGAAAACATCGATGCTACCTTGGGGTTGAGCGTGTTGGGACGCCGCCCTGACCCTGACGAACGCCCCCGCTGGGATCGGGTTCGCGACTACGTTTCGGAAACTTTTCCAGGCCAGACCAAAGGGTTGTTCTTTTTGAACGCATCGGCCCATATGCCCATGACTTTCGTCCAAGCCTTGTTAGCGATGGATTATCAGCCGATTCCTCTCACCTCTGAGGGGGATGAAAAGGTCGTTGACGTTGGTATTCAGCGCACCTTAGAGGCAATCGACAAACAAGAATACGGAAATGTGGTATTAGTTTCTCACGACGGGGATTTTGAGCCTCAACTGCGCAGTTTACTGCGCAACGACCACGATGTCACGGTGGTGGGATTTGAAGAATTCCTCTCTGGCGAGTTACGTGTCCTTGAGGAAAGCGGTCTGAAAATCGTGGATTTGGAGCGTGAAATTCACGCTTTCAACGCGCCACTGCCCCGTATCGGAGCGATCCAGCTAGACGAATTTGTCCCGGAAGATTTTATTTAATCGCCGCTAGACGTTCTTGACGCAAACGCTGCAGACCTGGGATTTCTGGTACTGCCAGCGGAAGGGTCGCCCCTATAGCGCGTGCCAGCAACAAATCCGCCAGCTGCGGGTTCCGCGCTAAGCACGGTCCGTGCATATAGGTCGCAATGATAGATCCCTGAACGCAGCCCTCCACCGCTTTTCCGTCCTCTGTGGCACGGTAACCATCAGGAATCTCCCGACTAACTTCACGTCCCTGCTGTACTCCGGCTTGTGCGCTGACCCCGTCAGCCAACCCCGGAGCCACTCCGGGCTGACCGTTGCCGACCCCATAGGTCACGAAGCCCAACGGTAGCGCGTCCCGACCTAAGAGGGTTGCACCCCCGTGGTTTTCAAAACCGGTCAGGGGCTCGGTCAACTCACGCTCCAACTGTAAACCGCTAGCGGAACTGACCAATTCTCCGATGGCCCGAGCCCCTTGCGGCAAGGTCACCACGTCCAGCAGCCCTGCCCCTTCGGTGCGTTTGCCTTCCGCGTCCGTATACCAGGTTCCCAAGACCTGGAAAGCGGCACATATGGCTAGCACGGGCTTCCCATTTTGTACCGCGTGTTCCAATCCGCGGTCCGTCAACAAGCGGCGCGAGGCAATGGTTTGCGCGATGTCCTCCCCGCCACCCAAAGTGTAAATATCCAAAGTCTGCGGAATCGCGTCCGTACAGCTCACATGCACAATCTCAGATTGGTAACCCAATAACTTGGCTCGGTGAGCCAGTACCACCGCGTTTCCGCTGTCCCCGTAGGTACCCAAGACCTCGGGCATCAGCACCCCGATACGCAACGTTGATTCATTCACCGCAACCACCCCTGTGCCACAAATTCAGCCCGTGCGTCACGAAAACTCGTGTAATTCAACAACATGTCGACCTCGCCGGGCGCAACCATCTCGATAGCTTCCAAAACCGTCGGAGCCCAGCGCGTCTCGATGCCCGCATAGTTCAAACGCACCTGCAAATCTGCACCGCGTTCGCCAGTGGCTACCACGGTTTTTCCGCTTAACGCTTCGAAGTTCACATCCCACAGCCAGCTCAGGTCAGTTCCATCGGCGATTTGACCGTTGACTCCCACGATGATTTCAGCCTGCGGATTGAGCATCGTCAAGGATTCCATCCACCCGGCCGGATTCTTTGCCAACAACATCCGAATGTGGCGTCCCTGCACGTCAAAACTCGCGTAGCGTCCCGCCACGTCTCTCACTCTGGCGATGCCTGCGGCAGCGTCTTGCGCTTCTACTCCCAACAGTCTCGCGGCAACGAAAGCCTGCAGGGCGTTGCCGCGATTGGCTCTCCCGGGGAGCCACACCGTTGCGGTCGTGTCCTCCCCACTGGCAGTATCGACCAACCTCATGGGGGAACCGGCGTGGAAGTTCTCAGCTTTCCAAATCCATTTTGGATTAGGCCGGGCAAAATCGGACTGAGTTGGGGTCCGGTCCCAGGGCACCTCTTGGGCCAGCAAATCCTCAACCGGAACCGAACGCCACGACACCGTTCGGTCAAAACCGGAAGCCAGTTCACGCGATTCGCCAGTCAGCGTATCCGGCTCATCCTGGGAATAAATAATCGCTCCGCCGGTTCGAGGTGCCGTCAGCGAGTCTCCGCTCCAGCCTTTGCCCGCCGCGACCCAGACAGGGTGCGCACTATCCCAAGCTGCCGAGGTCACCAGGGGGTCGTCCACGTTGGCGACCACGTAGGCCTGCGGATTTACATCGACCGCGGCACGAATGCGCTTTTCAATGACCGCAATCTCCCCCACCCGATCCAGCTGGTCACGCGAGAGATTCAACAGCACTATGACCCGTGGACAGGTCGCTTTCGCGATAAGTTCCAGGTGCATTTCATCGATTTCCAGAACTGCCACTCCAGCATGCAAGTTCGACATCAAAGCCGTAACAACACCGGGGGTCATGTTGTCCCCGCCGCGGTTTGAGGCTACAGCTAAGCCCCCCTCCAAAACCGCTTCACTGAGCATCCGCGTAGTTGTGGTTTTCCCGTTAGTGCCTGTGACCAGGGCGATAAGTCGATTCGCCGCCAAATGTTCCAGAATCTCCGGTTGCAGCCACAGCGCCACCCGACCCCCAATCATGCCGCCGCTGCCGCGTCCAGTGAGTCGGGAGACTCGGGCAGCGGCATTGCCTACCGCAATCGCGAAGCGATCCCGCCACCCCAGTCGAGGCTGCGAGGTGGGGGGATTGGAGGCGAGCGCGTTGCCAGCTGTAGAATTAGTCACAGGAAAAGTCTAGCGAAAAACTTTGCCCCACCCTTATCGCAGCTTCATAAAATTTAAATACTAGCATGAAGGAATGCTGAAAATACTGCCAGAGTGTGTGCTATGTAAAAAATGAATCTCAGGAAGTAATTCTGCCGTGACCAAGGAGAGCGCGATGAAGCAAATTGTCATTCTCGGTGGCGGCACGGCCGGTTCGATTGTGTCAAACCGGCTGTACCGACAGCTACCGCAGAACGAATACCAAATCACGGTGGTGGATCGCGACAACAACCACCACTATCAACCGGGGTATCTCTTTGTGCCTTTTGGGATGTACAAACCTCGCACCGTGGTAAAGAAACGCTCCAGATTCTTGCCCTCCGGGGTGCGTTTTGTGATGGACCGAATCAAGAAAGTCGACCCCGTTGCGAAAACCGTGGAACTGGAAAATGAAACCATCCCCTACCACTACCTAATCATCGCCACCGGGTGCACCATTCGTCCCGACCAGGTACCGGGAATGAGCGACCCGAAGGTTTGGCGCAAGAGCGTCTTTGACTTCTATACCCTCTCGGGCGCCGGACGTCTGCACCAGGCTCTTAAGAACTTCGAGCGCGGCCGCCTGGTGGTGCATATTTCCGAGATGCCGATCAAGTGCCCGGTCGCACCCCTGGAGTTTGCTCTCCTGGCAGATTGGTACCTGTTTATGCGTCGGCGCCGCTACGACGTTGATATTACCTTCGTCACCCCGCTGGACGGCGCATTTACACAGCCGGTACCAAAGCGGAACTCGGAGACTTGCTGCGTAAACGAGACATCGAGATAGAAACCGATTTCAATGTCAAGATAATCAATCCGGACAGCAAAACCCTGGTGGGATATGACGGTCGTAGCATTCCCTTCGACCTGCTGGTTACCATTCCGCCAGTGATGGGTCAACAGTATGTCGCAGATTCCGGCCTGGGCGATGAAAGCAACTTTATTCCCATCGACAAACACACCCTGCAGTCCGAACAATACCCCGATATTTTTGTGCTCGGGGATGCTGGAAATATTCAGACCTCTAAAGCGGGGACGGCGATTCGCTTCCAGTCCGATTCCTTCATCCCGAACTTCATTAACTACCTCAACGGGCGTCCGATGACCGAGTCTTTCGATGGACACACCTCCTGCTTTCTCGAGTCAGGGTTTCACAAGGCGCTGCTGTTGGACTTCAACTATGATGTGCAGCCCGTCACCGGCAGGTTTCCCCTCCCGTATGTCGGCCCGCTGCGTCTGCTCGGCGAATCACGTCTGAACCACCTGGGGAAACTCGCGTTCTATGTTTTCTATTGGGGGGCTTTGGTTCGCGGGTTGACGCTGCCTTTCCCGCACGATATGTCCAAGGCGGGCAAGGACTTCCGCAAGTGGGGGTTGCAGCCTGACGGGGTGACACCTATTCCCCGCAGAAAACCCGCTCCCATCGAGGTGGAGCCGGAAATCAAGATACCAATCGTCCGGGTCATCGACTCCAAGCCTACAGCCACGCAAACAATACCTAAACCAGCCAATATACCGACCAACACAACCAAGGGTGACCTCATTCCCGTGATACACGAAGTTAACGGCAAGCCCATAGATGTGACCGATGAGGGTTTCATGACACGAAAGGATCAGTGGGATGAAGATGTCGCCGCGGCTCTAGCGCAGGCACTGCACATCGAGCTCGATAATCAGGCGTGGTCCGTGATTCGCTTCGTGCGTCAAGACTTCGAAGAACATTCGGTATCCCCCACTCTGGGACGTATCTCCAAAGTTGGCGGCTTCGACGTCAGGGCCCTGTTCGCCATCTTTGGCACCAAACCGGCCAAGAAACTCGCCTATATCGCGGGAGCGCCCAAACCGATTGGATGCGTCTAAACAGCCCGCCGGGAATCTAACCACCTATTCCAGACTGATCGAAGGAGAAAAAACATGGCACAAGCAGCGGAGGAATCACAGTCTCAACCCCAGAACAACCAGACTGCGGTCAACGCCGAAGGCGCGCCAGGCGAAACCATCACCTACGTAAACCGTAAAATGGCTTTCATCTGTTCAAAGGGAAATCTCGATATGGCTTACCCGGCGCTGATTATGGCGCACGCCGCACTCAACCAGGGCGTCCACGTAGATATCTTCTTTACTTTTTGGGGACTCGATATCATCAATAAACGCACTATGGACGACCTCAAATTCACCATGCAGGCGAACACCGCCATACACATGCCCGCCCTGGACAAATTCTATCCCGGCTGGGGCAACGCCTATATGCCCCCCTCGCTCGGAGTCCTTCCCGGCATGACGAGCTTGGCCACCTGGTACATGAAACGCGAGATTGACAAGATTGAGATTCCACCCGTACGAGACCTTTTGGAACAGGTCGCACAGATGGGTGCGAATATGTGGGCCTGCAAGATGACAGCAGACCTGCTGCAGCTCAAGCCGCGAATGCTGCACAAAGCGGTAAAAGGCATCATTGATGCCGGTACCTTCATCGAGCTGTCCGAAGGGGCACAGATTATCTTCATCTAAGTTTCCCCCGGGGAGGTTGCCCCGTCACAAGTGGGGTAAAGTGGCTTGGTACCCTTTGTTATGAGAGGTGAACGATGTCAAAGATATGCGTCATAGGAGCGTCAGCGATGGGCACGGCGCTCTGCCGGCCGCTCATCGACACGGGCTGGGACGTAGCCATGTGGGGAACCGAATACGACGATGCGGTCCTGAACGCTTACGCTCTGGGACAAACTCACCCGGCGATTCACGTCCCCCTGGCGCCCCAGGTTAAGACCTATCGCGCCAAGCACCTAGACGCGGCAGTGAAAGGCGCGGAAGTCCTCGCTATTTGCGTTGCTGCCGTTGGTTTACCTGACATCACCAGACGTTTAGCGCCTTACTTCAGCCGCGTGCGGGCGGTATGGGTGCTGACGAAAGGCTTTATCGAGGACGAGGCAGGTCATGTTCATTTGCTGGCTGAGGCGATGGAACAGATAGCTGGCGAAAACGGAGCCGAGCTGCCGACTTTGGTATCCATTGGAGGGCCGGTTATTGCCCGCCAATGCGCGCTGAGCGAACCCACCGCGACCGTGTATGCCTGCCAGGATTTCGGAGCCGCGATTCACTATGCCAGGGCGGTACGCACCGATTACTACCGAGCCTTTCCTACTGAGGACACGACCGGTGTGGAAGTTCTGGCTCCTCTAAAGAACAGCTATGCCATTGCTTTAGGCGTGACCGAGGGTATTCAGGAATCAACCGGTTCTCCGCAATCCAACTTGCGCGCCGCCGTGTTCGCCCAGGCAATTCGCGAGATGTCCCTGATCTGCGAGGCTTTGGGAGGGCGCCAGGAATCTGCCATTGGTTTGGCGGGAGTAGGCGACCTGGAGGTTACCGGCATTTCGGGGCGCAATAAATTTTTCGGAATGCGACTGGGACGCGGCGAGCACCCGGTCGAAGCCGAAGAACAGATGAAGGCGGCGGGACATACAGTCGAGGGGGTACACTCAACACCCTTGGCGGTAAAACTCATCGAACAGCGCTGCCCGCAGCTGTTGGACGAACTGCCCTTGTTGCGCGCAGTGGACGAAGCAATTGCCGGCGAGGTGGACATTCGTAAGATTTTGGTCTCGGCAGCTCTACCCGCTTATCCCGCGGATGTTTTCGCGGCCTCACAGCAAAGCAGTTGGAACTCGGACTGGAATCCTGTCGATACCGGCCGTTCGTGGGGGCTGACGAAGCTGGTCAACCGCGTTAAAAATCGGTTTAGTCAGGAGTGAGGCGCTGAACAGGGCACGCAGCGGCACAAATTTCGTTAGAATTCTTAATGACTTTCAAAGATGAAATCATGAAGCTGTGGGGCCTGGTATGAAAAACGTGGTGATTATTGGTGGAGGAACAGGCGGCACAGTCACAGCAAACTCACTGGTGCGCCGCTTGGACAGCAAAGAGTATCGAATCACCGTCATCGACTATTCCGCCCGGCATTACTACCAGCCCGGTTTTGTCTCGCTGACTATGGGAAAAGTTCCTAACCCGCTGCTGTGGCGATGGCGGCGGCGAACTTTTCTACCCGGTATCCGATTCCTTCAGGATAAAGTCATCGCGGTGAATCCAGACGCAAAAACGGTTACCACTCAGACCAAAGTAATTTCCTACGATTACCTGGTTTTGGCGACGGGATGTGAGTGCCGTCCCGAGCTGATCGAGGGAATGACAAGGGGAACTGTCCTGAACACGGGGATTTATTCTTTCTATACCCTGGCTTGGGCGCGGCGCTTGCGCCGGGCACTGCAGACCTTCGACCACGGCCGTCTGGTAGTGCATATCTCTGAATTTCCTATCCGCTGCCCGGTTGCTCCGATTGAGTTCGCCCTGAAAGCCGATCACTATTTCTTTGAACACAGGGTTCGCGACGATATCGAGATCATGATTGTCACCCCGCAATCCCAGGTTTTTGAGCAGCCCGTAGCCGCTCGGAATCTTTCTAACCTCTTGCGTCTGCGCGACATCGAGGTTAAGCCTGATTTCGTGGTGCGCCACATCGATGCCGAAGAAAAACGGATGTACTCCTACGATGGGAAGGTCGTTGATTACGACATGCTGGTGACCGTTCCCCCTATGCGCGGCCAGCAGTTCATCGTGGATTCCGGACTGGGCGATGAGATGGGATTCATTCATCCCGATCTGGAAACCCTGCAGCATCGAGAATACCCGGATATTTTTGTCATCGGTGACACTGCTGATTTACCGACTTCCAAATCAGGCTCCGCAAGTGTATACCAATCTAGGGTATTAGTTTCTAACTTGCTTGATTACATGGCAGGCAGACCGATGGTTCGCCATTATGACGGTCACGCCATGTGCATTGTCGACACGGGTTACCACCAGGCCACCGTGATTGATCGTTCTTACACCGTACCCGCAGTGACTGGAAAATGGATTTTTCCCTATTTGGGCCCCCTGTCCCTGCTAAAGCAGAGTCGCAGAAACCACCTCACAAAGCGGTTCA
Source organism: Mobiluncus sp. (assembly GCF_985070215.1). NCBI lineage: Bacteria > Bacillati > Actinomycetota > Actinomycetes > Actinomycetales > Actinomycetaceae > Mobiluncus > Mobiluncus sp. Next base: position 13,155 of record NZ_CFKZQR010000018.1, read on the forward strand.
TGTTCGTGTTCTACAGCGTGCTCATGGTGGGTCCGCGAATTTTCGATAGAATTTCGCATATACAGCTTTTGGGTAAGGAATTTAGTCGGTGGAATCTGCGGCCTGACGGCACGACTCCGCTCCGTACCCCGGATCTCTCTCAAGACTCCGCAAGTTTTATCGCACCCACTTGGAAACGTCGGCCCAATGCCTGTCTGGCAGCGTCAGCTTCAACGAAACTTTTGGAAATTCCCGTTCTCCACGAAGCCGGTGGGGTGCATATTGACGTGGACTCGGAAGGGTTCATGACCAAGCCGCATCAGTGGACCCGCGAAATCGGGGCTGACCTGGCTCGCGCAATTAACTTAGAAATGACGCCCCGGCACTGGGAAGTCATCGAATTCGCCCGGGAAAGTTTCGCAAAATACCAAGTCAGCCCCACGCTGAGACGTCTCGAAATGGCTGGAGGCTTCCCGATTTCCGAACTGTTCGAGCTTTTCCCGTTTAAGCCGGGGAAACTCATCGCCTACGTGGCCGGAATTCCGAAACCGGTAGGCTGTATCTAGGTTCCGAAGGAGAGTGAAGTTATGGACAAATCCACCGCTGATTTTTTTGACCAGGATTTTTGGCGTGTCTCGGAACCGCTGCTGCACGTGGACCAGCGCAAGATGGCCTTCATCTGTTCCAAAGGCAACCTTGATATGGCTTATCCCGCGTTGGTTATGTCAATCGCTGCACTCACGGAAAAGGTCGATGTTAACATTTTCTTTACTTTCTGGGGTTTGGATATCGTCACGAAACGCACCATGGACTCTCTAAAGTTCACTATGCAGGGAAACGCGGCCCTGCACCTTCCCTTTTTGGAAAAAATCCGCCCTGGTTGGGGCAAACGCTATATGCCTCCCAGCCTGGGAAATCTGCCCGGAGCTACGCACCTGGCCACCTGGTACATGAACAAAATGATGGAAAAGAACGGCATTCCCCCTGTGCGTGATCTGCTGGAGCAGATTGTTGAAATGGGCGGTCATCTGTGGGGATGCAAAATGACCGTGGACCTCATGGAGCTACGACAGAACATGATGTATAAAGGGGTTTCAGGAATTATCACCGCCCCTGAATTCATCAAGAAATCGGAAGGCGCCCAAATTATTTTCATCTAATCGCGTCTACTAAGCGCGCTGGCTGGTACCGGGATGGTCTCTCGCGACGCTTGCCTAAGGGTGAAAGATAACCGGACCTGGGGGGAGACTTTCGGGCCTCCAGGTAACCGTGGCTTGTTTCAGGATTTCTTTCGTGGGACAGGTCAACAGTTCAGTCGCGTCAGTTTTCGCTGCCGACCACCCCAACGTTTCCAAGGCTCTCAAGAGAATCTGTTGGTCAGACCACCCCAGGGCGTTCAGTTCGGGACGGGTCACCGATTTATCTCGCTTGGCCAGGCGCTGCCCCTGCGCATTCATGACCAGCGGCACATGAGCATAACTGGCTGGGCGGCCTCCCAACGTTTCGGTGAGCCAGGCCTGCACCGGAGCGCTGGAGGCCAAATCAGCCCCCCGCACAATCTGATCTACGCCTTGATTCATGTCGTCAACCACCACGACCAGCTGATAAGCCCAATCCCCATCGGTACGCCGCAGCACGAAATCATGGAGCAGGCCGGTCAGCGGTCCCAACAGGGAATCGTGTACCGTATATTCCACTCCTTGCGGAGCCCGCAGTCGCAAGGCCGGTTTGCGGCCTTGCGCTGCCAGGGCGGCTCGTTTTTCCACCCGCTCTGAATCACTCAGATCCCGACAGATTCCCGGATAAATCCCGGGTTTCCCATGCGGGGCGCTGGCAGCGGCTGCGATGTCTGCCCGCGAACAGTAGCATTCGTACACCAAACCCTTTTTTACCAACTGTTCCAAAGCAGCTTGGTACAACTCGTGACGTTGCGACTGGTATACAACCCTCTCATCGCTCAGCAGACCCAACGCCGTCAGGTCCTCCAGGGCTTGGGCGGCAAAATCGGAACGGGACCGTCCGGTATCGATATCCTCTATTCGCACCAAGAACTCGCGCCCGCTGGATTTAGCAAACAGGTAGGCTGCCACCGCGGTACGCAGATTCCCGAAATGCATGACTCCCGACGGGCTGGGCGCAAACCGGCCGAAGCCGCTTCGACTCACTCTACACCCTCTTGACCAGCGGGAACGTGATAGTTTCGCGGATTCCTGCTCCGGTCAAAGTCATCAGCAGACGGTCCAGACCCATTCCCATACCGCCGGCGGGAGGCATCCCCTGTTCCATCGAAATGAGGAAGTCCTCATCCACTTCCATAGCTTCCGGATCTCCGTTGGCGGCATCCAAAGCCTGCTGTTCAAAGCGTGCCCGCTGTACCACCGGGTCGTTCAACTCGGAATATCCGGTGGCAACTTCAAAGCCGCGAATCATCAAATCCCACTTTTGCACCTGGCCGGGCTTGTCAGGGTGGGTCTTAACCAGAGGCGAGGTATCTTCGGGGAAATCGCAGACAAAAGTGGGTTCCCACAATTTGTCGCCAACGAGTTCTTCCCATAGGACTTCCACGATTTTCCCGGAGGTATAGTAGGGTTCCAGCTCGATGTCGAGTCGATCCGCCAAAGTGACCAAGGCATCCTTCGGGGTACGCACCGTAACTTCCTGGCCCAGCGCCTCAGATAGGGAACCATAGAGGTCAATCCACTTCCATTCCCCGGATAAATCGAACTGAGTACCATCGTTCAAGGTCACGACTTCGGAACCAAACACGTCTCGGGCGCAGCGTTGAATCATCTCCCGGGTCAAATCCGCAATCTGATGGTAGTCTCCGTAAGCGCAATACACCTCTATCATGGTGAATTCCGGGGAGTGCGAAGAATCCGCGCCTTCGTTACGGAAGTTCCGGTTGATTTCAAAAACCTTGTCTATTCCGCCAATCAGGCAGCGCTTCAGGAATAGCTCCGGGGCGATACGCAGGTAGAGCTCCGTGTCGTAGGCGTTCATGTGGGTCACAAAAGGACGGGCGGCAGCCCCGCCGTGCAAGTTTTGCAGCATGGGGGTTTCTACCTCGAGATAGTCGTGCTCGTCCAGGTAGCGACGCAGCGTTTGCACCACGCGGGAGCGATTGCGCACCATGTCGCGAGCGGCGGGGCGCATAATCATATCCAGGTCGCGCCGACGAACCCGCATGTCCTCACTCAACGAAACTTCTTCGCCAGCTTCATTAACGTATGACTTCGGCAAAGGACGCAGCGCTTTACAGGTCAGCTGCCAAGAATCCACAAAAATGGACAGTTCTCCGCGTTTGGAGCTGATGACCCGGCCGTGGACAAACAGGTGATCGCCCAGGTCAACCTCTGCCTTGTAGGCAGACATCGATTCCGATCCGACTTCCCGTTCACTAACCATTATCTGAATGGTGGAACCATTGCCCTCTTGCAAAGTGGCGAAAGCCAGCTTGCCGCTGGAACGCATCAGACGAACCCGCCCGGCCAAGCCGACATAATCTTCGGTTTCTTCCCCCGCCTGCAGATTCGGATACTTCTGGCGAACTTCAGAAATGGTTGCAGAAATATCCACGTGTACCGGGTAGGGAGTCCTGCCTTCGGCCAGCATCTTGGCGCGTTTTTCCGCACGGATTCGAATCTGTTCAGGAGCCTCGGCAGCATACGTCTCATCGTCGCCCGCCGCAGGCGTTGGGTTTACTTTCTCAGTTTTGTTTTTGTTTTCAGCCACCGTCCTAGTTTAGACCATTCCCCGGTAGTGTTGTTCCGCAAGGGTTTTCCACCTTCAACCGGGTCCCCGACAGGCTTGCGGCGGGTAAAATAACTCCAAGAGGTTCATCACGTCGTTTAGGGGATTCAATGCAACTTTCCGCCGCTGACAAGACGACTGTTTCCGCCCGGCTGAGCGAAGCCAAACAGTCCCTAGATGAGGTTATCGACCTCATGGATACCGACGCGGACGCAAGCGCGTTGATTTCTAAGTTGAACGAATCATCGAGACGCTTAGACCGAGTCTCTTTCGCCCTGATGGTCTCCAGTTTGCAGGGCACAGCCGAAGCCAGTGAACCGGAACGCGCGGCAAACATCAAGCACCTGGAGCAGCTGTTCCTGCACATCGAGTAGGCACAGACGCCCGGGGTTAATTAACCGGATGGTTGTTCGCGTCTACGTGCACCACGCGAGGAGTCAGGTTCCGGGCTGTTTCGTCATCAACAGTAGCGTAAGCGATGATGATGACCAGGTCGCCGGGAACCACTAGGCGAGCAGCGGGACCGTTCATCTGAATCGTGCCAGAACCACGGGTACCGGCAATCGTGTAGGTGGTCAGGCGCGAGCCGTTATTGACATCGACTACATCAACCTGCTCCCCTGGCAGAATGTCGGCACGCTGCAACAAATCCGCGTCAATAGTGATGGATCCGACATAGTTAATGTCCGCATCGGTCACGGTAGCGCGATGAATCTTGCCGCTCATCATGGTTCGCATCCGCATATTTCCCCCTCAACAGGTATCCCAATTTGCTCCTCAGGGAGTGATGCCCCAGGGGTCTTTCACAGGGTAGTCCGAAAGATAGTACGGCCGCAACATTTCCCCGCACGCAAGGCTCACCCCGAAAGGCGCGGCAGGACCCTTGTGACCTCTACAGTTGCACGTCCATATTGTCTATCAGCCGCGTGGAACCGACCTTCGCCGCCAGCGCCAAGATGGCGCTGCCGTGATAATCGCCAGTAATCGGCACAAACCCAACCGGGTTCACCAGGGCAACATAATCCACGTCTATCCCCGGCACCGACTCGAGACGCTGCCGCACCTTGGCCGCCAAATCGCCCGCACCGAGCCGGGACGCGTTTTCCCGCCCCCACTTCAGAGCCTGGGAAAGGTTGAGAGCAGTGTCGCGTTCCTGAGGGGACAGGTAGCGGTTGCGCGAGCTCAAGGCCAGACCATCGGGTTCCCTACGGATTTCCACCGGCAAAATAGTCAGGGGGAAGTCCAGGTCGGCAACCATCTGGGAGACAATGGCGAGCTGCTGGGCATCTTTCTTGCCGAAAGCAGCCACATCGGGATGGGTTAAGTGGAACATCTTGCCCACCACCAGCAGCACTCCGGCAAAGTGCGTGGGGCGAGTTTTGCCTTCCAGGATTGTGGCGGCGCGCCCAGGATCGAAACGTACCAGTGCTTCGCCAGACGGATACATGACCTCAGGAGTGGGCGCAAACAGCGCGTCAGCCCCGACTTCCTGGAGCTTGGCGGCGTCACCTGCCAGGTCGCGCGGATAGGTGTCATAATCCTCGCCGGGAGCGAACTGGGTAGGGTTGACAAACACCGTTACCAGCACGGTATCCGCCTGGGCTTTCGCGGCCCGTACTAAATCTAAATGCCCCTCATGCAGGGCTCCCATGGTCATGACCAGGCCGAGTTTGCCCCTGACCCCGTTGCGCCAAGCACTGAGTTCTGAGCGTGTTTTGAGAATTTCCATGTTTTTCCTCCCCCCTTCAGTTTAGTCATTTCCCCGACCCGTTCCGCAACGTGAAATTGTAGGTTGGTCCAGAGATGAGTTGATAAATTCGAACCATGAAATTATTGGCTTCGCCCCCGTTTCATTTTCGCTTGGGTGCCTACACTTTTGGCCATTTTGCCGTTGAGTTCGTTGCCAACTATTTACTGATTACCATCATTGGTCCTCATTTGGTCGAAAAAGAACAGATGCTTACCATGCTGCTGATTTACAACGCCTGTGATTACGGACCGCAGGTGCTGATTGGTTTGGCAGACGACATTCTCCGGCGCAATCACTTTTTTGCCGCAATCGGCCCGGCGTTTATTATCTGCAGTTACTTTTTCCGAGGCGACGCGTGGTTGATGGCGGGAATGCTGGGTGTGGGGATGGCATTCTCACACGTTCCGATGGGCCGACAAGTTCTCCAGGACGCTCCCGATCGATACACGGCTTTGTCTATTTTTGTTTCCGGCGGGGTTCTGGGGGTGTTCCTCGGCCGACAAGTTGCCTTCACCCACATCGCGATTTGGTGGCTATTGATAGCTATTTTGGCTATTTTTGCGGTATTGCTCCTCGCGTTGGGAAGCCACGAGTCGCAGTGGAATAACCCGGCTGAGCAACGAACTCAGAATCTGGATTTGCAGTTAGAGAGGCGTTCCTATCTGGCCATACTGTCTCTGATGGCCATCATCATCTTGCAGTCCTTTGCCTCCGCAGCGATGGTTTTTCAGTGGTCCGTAGGGTGGCTGGCCTGGGGCGCAGCTTTCGCGGCCTGCTTAGGTAAAGCCTTGGGCGGCGTCTTTGCAGATTGCTTTGGATACCGCAATACCGTGCTGTGTTCCTTGACCGCAGCTGCGATTATGGCAGGGTTTTCAACTTCAATACCCGTATTAGGTATTATTTTTCTTTTCTGTTTCAACCTCACCGGCGCGACCATTATTTCCCGACTGCCGCGACTTTTGCCCTCGTCTCCGGGAACTGCTTTCGGCTTGTACAAAATGATGCATTTCATCGGATTCTGTCCGATATTGCTCTGCGGGGCACAGACATTTTGCACGCCATTTCTGTTGATCGGGCTGACCTTAGTGGTCGGTCTGCTCATGCTCCTCGAAAACTCCCTAAGCCCCACGGCTGCGCACCAAGGCGACTAAACATGTTCGTTACAGTGCTGATTCACTCGCTGATTCTAAATTTCGGGATCACGCTGGCCACAGAGTTGCTGGTGGCTCTGGTCTGGAAACTGCGCACCCCTCGCAAGCTCGTCGCAGTGGCATTGGTGAATCTCATTACGAATCCCCCTCTGACCATGACTATGACCTGGATACGGTTCAGCTCCATAGGGTTATACAGCCAGTGGTTTTTGGTGTTTTTTGAACCAATAATTGTATTCCTAGAGGGCTTCCTCTATAAACGTGCCCTTCCGCAGCTGTCGCGTCCATACCTGTTCTCCCTGGTTGCCAATCTTTCTTCGGTATTATGCGGATACGTGATTGCAGGCTTGTGGTACTTTTTAATCAGCAGGAGGTAGAGATGCGACATATTAGTGCTAACTCGAGTTTCTTTCGTTTCACCATCTTTGCCGTCACGATCTTCTTTGCCCTAGCCTTGATTATCCCCTTCGCTGCTTTTGCGGACGTGGGCACCCCCTGGGACTATCTCGATAAAAATGAAGACTACTACGCGGTGGTTACCAGTCCGGACGGAACCCTCAACGTGCGTACAGGCCCCAGCACGGATTACGACATCGTTACAGTGCTCCAAAACAGAGAAGTAGTCCACGTCATCGCTTCTTCTTCGGAAAATGCGCATGGCAAGCACGTTTGGCTGCTTCTGGAGTCTCCTCGAGGGTGGGTTAGCGCTGATCTGATCACAATAGATGACGGCCGTCCACTCCCTGCTTTCATGACTCCCCATCCCACGCCAACCGCTACGGTCACGGAAACCGTCACGCCCACCCCTTCTGAACAAACCACGACGAGTTCTCCCTCCGCAACCCCCACGGCTTCCGAAACTTCCGCAACTCCGAAAGCCTCCGCAACCCAGGCAAGCCCTGCGGAACCAGCTCAGCACAGCAAAGATACGCTGGTTCGGGTTCTGATTATCGGAATTGTTGTTGGGGTTACGCTGATGGCATTGTTGCTGCTTTACCTGCTATTCATCCGTAAGAAACAGACGCCGCAAAGCTAACTTTCTACAGTTGAAACCACTCGCTCCAGCCAGGCGGCAGGGGGTTCTTTCTCACGTGCCATGTCCGCGTGTGAGACTTGCAGTTCCCACAGACTCTGCGCGGAAGCGGTAGGCAGATGGTACACCGTGGTTGGCACGACCCCGGGCACCAAGTGCAGTTTGACGTTTGCCATCCCTAAAGCCCGTTGTGCCGGTCCTTGCCGCAGGGCTACGGATTGCATCCGGCAATGCGGCACGAAGGACACGCGGCGGGTGATTCTGCCGTCACGAATCATCACCATCGTTGTGGTCAGCACGGCAGCTTTGCGGTTCCACGTGATCCAGTCAAACCAGCGGGCTTTCGGCGAAGCGGTAAAAATACCGGGCGCTGGCCCGGAACCATACATCATGACTTCCAAGAGGTTTGTACCAGCTGTTCCAATTTCGGCGCCGTTGAGGTCGGTGACCGCGCCGAGGTCGTGTTCCATCATCCACAATGCTTGTAGCGCCTGAGTTCGGGTTCCTACCGGCAGCATCACGTGGGAGCTGGTCTTGCTCTTATTGTTGCCGTTCCCTTCGGCGGCACCCTGATATCCGGCCATAGTTAGCTCGACTCGCCACCAATCCTTGCCCCGCCACAGCAGGGGCTGCTTCAAGACGACGGCGTGAACCCGCCCGGGAGGAATGGTTTGGGAATCATGGGTCGTCAGTCCGCGGCGCAGCCGGATTCCATCAGCAGAAGCCGCCGCGGTAAAGTTCCAACCTTCGTTAACTTTTTGCATCACCGCCGCAATAGTGGCGATAACACCACCGATAACACCTAATATTGCTTGCGGAGCAATCAACAAGGCCGCTGCAAAACTGTCTGCATCGCCACTGAGGTAAATAGCTATCGCGGGCATTAGCCCCAGTACCAACAGCAGGGGAATGAGTAGCACCGCGAACCAGGTAGAAATGGAACGCAGAATGGAACCAACCAACATATCGGTTGGCACTTCGTAAAGTGTTGTCTCAGGGGCTTCTCCACTGGCGGCGGGTAAGGCTCCCACCAGTCCGGCCTCACCTATCCCGATAACTTTTGTACCATTCGTTAAAGAATTAGCAGCATCCGTCGCGGGGCCGGTTGGGGTTTTTTGACCGGATGCCTTCGATAGCACTTCAGCCCGCAACGCTTGAGCCTGGGAGGCTTTCAGATACATGATGTCAATCTGAGAACCGCTGGCTCCCGCGGAATCCACGTGCAGCTTAGCCAAACCGAACAGACGCGGCACTAACGGAGCGATGACGTCTACCGCCTGAATCCGGTTTAGCCGCATATGACGTTCTTTTTTGAAAATGATGCCGTGGCGAAACAAAACCGCTTCATCAGTCAGCGCATAAGCGGTAAATCTCCAGCTCAGATAGGTAAAAAGAACCAGCAACAGCAGAAGTACCACGATTCCCAGCAGGGAAAAAAGCAGCACCGGCAAGACCTTTCCTGTCGACTGCATCGCAGCCATCTCCTTAGAAAGGTCACGTATCAAGTCGAGTTGCGAATAAATAACCGCCACCAGTACCACCAGGATTCCCCACATCTGGGTCAGTGGTGTCAAGGGGTGCACTTTGCGCCAAACCGGAGGTTGCGCGGCAACGCTGGTGAGGTCAGAACTGCCGAGACTCCCCTCCGGTAAGCCCTGCGAAGGTAAGGCCGCCGAAGAATCTTTGGGCGTCCCTTCCGGGGGTTCCCAGCCAGGATTAATTGGTTGTGTCATCTGTCATTCCCCGCCGTGTTCACAATCCCGCTCGCAAGGATTCACCGCGCGCAGTGAGGATTTTACGTAGGCGATCCGCCTCGTCTCGATCCAGTCCGGGAATGCTCGCCGCTGATTCCATCGAAGCGGTCTTCATACTGACCTGGGCGATGCCGAAAATCCTGTCGATAGGCCCCTGCTGCACATCAACGAACTGCATCCGCCCGTAGGGAATGGCCCACATCTTCTTAAACATGATGCCGCGACGTAAAAACAGATCCCGCTCAGACTCGGCGTAGCCCCACGCCTTGACCTGGCGCGGAATTAACCACAGCTGCCACACTAATAGACCAATCGGTACAATTTCTAGGAGCCAAAACCACGACACCCCTTGTGTAAACATCATTGCCCCCGCGAATACCCCGATAGCCAGGGCGAGAACCACAGTCCACACCAACAACCCCAAAATCCGCACCGTGATGAGTTTCATGGAAATCGGTTTAAACGTCACACCCTCAGGATTAAATAATTCACCACTCATAGGGACATCCTATCTAGGCACAAGGGGATTAATCGAGGCAGAATCCGCACTTAGTCCAAAATTTTACGCAGCTGGTCGTACTGGGTGGGGCTCAAACTTCCGCGTTGCCGCAGTCGTTGCGCCGCGGCTCGTGCCAGAGCACGATAGGAGTCGGGCAGGTCAGCCAAATCGTCAAAAGGCAATGCCGGATCCAAGTCGTCTTTGTCAAGGACGGGTCCGTCCTGCAGCGCCTTGAGGTGTAGGGCGACGGTTTGAGAGTCTCCGCGCACCACCGGTCCGGACAACCCCGCTTCTCCCTCCTGTAAAACTCTGTCGAAAGCGGCCTTAAACAACGGCTCGGTATAGGCTGCCGGGTCGTCCAAACCCGCCATTCGCAGTGCTCGCAAGGCTTGGGATACCACAATCACCAGGTGATTTGCCCCGTGCGCTAACGCTGCGTGGTACAGGGGACGTGCCGAATCAGGCAACACATGCGGTATCCCACCGAGGTCCAAAACTAAGGCTTGGGCCACAGCCAGCAATGCCCGCGGCGCATTGACTGCCCAATGAGTTCCCGGTAAACGCTGCAGGTCCAGGGACGTACCGGAAAACGTTTGCGCCGGATGCAAAGCCAGTGGAATAGTTCCCGCTGCGGCGGCAGGCTGCAAAACATCCAATCCGTGAGCCCCGGAAACGTGAGCGACCAGCTGACCCGCTCGAAACGCTTGAGCCTGCGCTAATTCCGTAACCAGAGGGGCGATTTCTTGATCTCGCACGGTAAACACCACGAGGTCGCACTCGGGCACCAGCTGTGCTGGCGACACCACCGCTACACCGGGGAGGATGGCATCCACCCGTTCTTGGGAATTCTGCGAACGCGCGGAAACCCCCACTAAAGTGTGTCCTGCCTGCGTGAACGCTGCGGCCAGAATTGGTCCGACCGCCCCCATACCGATAACCCCCACCCGCAGAGCCGGGCTGGGACTCCCACCAATTTCAGACATGTCACTATCGTAAACCACCGGACACGGCGCGGGTCCGCGCTGCCCGAACCAGATTCTCCCCACCCAGCTGCTGACCGGGGACTCGTGAATTCAGAGAATCTCAGGAGTATTCGATGGGAAATCCGCTTCAAGCTGCACCCAGCACTGCCTTTTGCAGTTAAGATGTATATAGGGAGTGCCGTGCCTCCTAACTTGCACGGCAATTTGAACATTTTGTTTAACGAGGATGGTTATGGAACCTGCAGTGAGCGAAGCACGACTTTTGGTCGTGGATGACGAACCTAATATTCGCGATCTCCTGGCGTCTTCCCTGCGTTTTGCGGGATACGATGTCTTGAGCGCCGGGGATGGTACCGAGGCCTTGCGCCTGGCCACGACGGAGAAACCGGATTTGGTCATCTTGGATGTCATGTTGCCGGATATGGACGGCTTTACCGTGACCCGTAAGCTGCGGGCTTCCGGCATCGATATGCCAATTCTGTTCCTGACCGCCAAGGACGACATGCGCGACAAGGTCGAGGGCCTGCAGGCGGGCGGCGATGATTACGTCACCAAGCCGTTTGGCCTGGAAGAAGTCGTGGCTCGTATCAACGCTATCCTGCGCCGCACGAAGCACTCCGCAGTAGAACAGCCGCTGCTGCGTGTGGCTGATCTGGAGCTGGACGACAACCTCTACGAAGTACATCGCGGCGGTCGCCTCATCGACCTCTCCCCCACCGAATTCAAACTGCTGCGTTATCTCATGGTCAACGAAGGGCGGGTGGTCTCAAAGACGCAAATTCTCGATCACGTGTGGGAATACGATTGGGAAGGCGATGCCGCCATCGTTGAATCCTACATTTCTTACCTGCGTCGCAAACTTGACGCCCCGGACGAGAACGGTAAAGTTCCGCCTTCGCTCATCCAGACGCGTCGCGGTGTCGGCTACCTCTTGCGTGACCCCAACGAGTAAGTACTGGAGGTTTACCGCCGCAGCGAAAGGTGCGAGCCTCTGGCGGTAGTAAACCAATTCCCCGCCACCTGGTGGAACGTGTCGGACTTTCGAAACAGCACCCGAGTCAGATGAGGAGTGGCAAGTGCGTGGAATAGGGAAACTGTGGATCTCCCTGGCCTTGGCCACGCGGCTGACGATTATTTTTGCAGTCGCCTTGGTGACAGCGCTGTCGTTGGCTGGAACCGTAACGGTGCTGTCGCTTTCGTCGTACCTGACCAGTCAGCAGGACGCGCAGCTTTCCGCTGCCGCCAGGGTTATGGGTCCCAACGCCGCCAATCTCTCGGACACCACGGTGTTTTCCAACAATATGCCCAGCGATTACTACATCTACGTGCAGTTCGCGGGTTCTATGCACCGACCGGACCGCGAATTTATTACCCCGGCAACAAAGAGTAAGTCGGGCATTCCGCAGCGTCAATACTTGCCGAAAAAAGCCGATATTCCCACCATCAGCAATGCGTCTTCGCTGGTCATGCCCGGAACTACGGTCCCTTCGACCAAGTCGGGTCAAAAGTGGCGGGTTCTGTCGATTTTGCTGACTTCGCAGGGCAAAGTCGCCGGGGCTGCGACTGTCGGTTTGTCGATGACACCGCAGCGCAATATGCTCCAGGCCATCATTTTCACCATTTCAATCTCGACTCTGATTATCGCCATTGTCGGCACTTTGATGACAAACTACCTGGTTGGGAGGGCTTTCCGGCCTCTGCATGAGATTGAGGTGGTCGCGAACAAGATTGCGGCCGGGGATTTGACGCAACGTGTTAAGAAGGCTCCTACCACCACCGAGGTGGGTTCCCTGGCGAACTCTATGAACGTGATGCTTTCCAACCTGGAACAGGCTTTCTCAGCGGTGGAGCTGTCCGAACGCAAGATGCGGCGTTTCGTCTCTGACGCGTCCCACGAGCTGCGTACTCCCACCGCCGCGATTCGCGGTTATGCGGAACTGTCGCGCATGGGTGGAGTGGGCCCGGAGCGCCAGGCGGAGGTCATGGCGCGTATCGAGTCCGAGGCTACCCGCATGGGCAATATGGTTCAGGACTTGCTGACGTTGGCGCGATTGGATGAACACCGTCCGATGACTTTCGAGCGCACCGATATTACCGCTTTGGCGCGGAACTCTCTATCGGATATGGCCGTGCTGGATCCGGAACGCGACATGCAGCTGCTGAACATGGAAGATGAGACGTTGGAGGAAGTCTACAGTGTCTATGCAACTGTGGATGCGGAAAAGATTTCCCAGGTCATCACCAATTTGCTGACTAACGTGCGGCAGCACACTCCGGCCAATACCCCCGTCGAGGTGGTGGTGGGTTACCACATGTGGCCTGATGAAACCGGAGCTCCCCTTAAGAATGCCGCGGCTTCAAAGATTCCCGCGTTCCAGCGCTGTGCCGTCCTGGAGATTCGTGACCACGGTCCGGGCGTAGCTCCCGAGGATGCCAAAAAGGTTTTCGAACGTTTCTATCGTTCCGATACGTCACGAGTGCGCACCACGGGCGGTACCGGGCTAGGTTTGGCTATCGTCTCCGGTATCGTTTCGGCTCACAACGGTACGGTGGCTATGCTCCAGACTCCCGGCGGTGGCGCCACGGTAAGGATTAAGCTACCGTGCCAGGCCTCGCACGTGGATTCTCAGGGTGAGAACCAGAGCAGTCCAGCCGCAAAGTTTGCTGCGGCTTCAGTCGCTATCAACAAGGCTTCCAACACCAAGGAAAATTCCCGGCAGACTCCAGCCCCCGCTCGTAAAGCACCAGCCAGCGCCTCGAAGCCGCAGGGCATGCCTGTCGTAAGACCGGTGCCTCCGATGGTGCGACCTGCCGTCCCCACTCCGGTGGTACAGCCAACTCCTCCCGTGGCGCCTTCCCCTCGGCCTCTCGCAAAACCGGTCCCCAAGCCGACGAAGGTTCCCCCGCCTCCGCCCCCGCCGCGTTCCACTTAGGCCTGTGAGTTCTTCTCAACACCAAAGGTGGGGCTTCGAGCTACGGTTTTTACCGTCTGGAGCATCGGTTTTAGGCGAAAGTCGTTACTACCGGGATAAACAGGTATACTTGGTAGGTTGCTTTGGGTTTCCCAAGCTGGCAGAGGATGATGTGTATGGCCGAGATGATACCGGCTTGGTTATTGTCGGGTTTTGCCCGTTCTGTTGCCGCTGAAGGCGGTACAGCTCCAAGAGACGTAGCCCAATCCGTAGGCACCGAGTTGGCGCAGCGGTGGATGGCTCCGGAGCGCCATTTTCATAACCTGGAATATCTGAAAACCACCCTGGAAAACGTTGATATTCTCAGCGAACAAGCTCGGGACGTGGATGCTATCCGCTTGGCCGTGTGGTATCACGGTGCGATTTTTGATGTTTCCGAAGCTGCGGTGGAGCGCGGAGAAGCGGGACTGAACGTGCTGGGTTCCGCTGATTATGCTGCTGATTCTCTAGCTGAGCTAGGCGTTAGTGAGCCGCAGATTGAAAAAATTACTGATCTCATCCGGGGTTTATACCACCATCAGGCGATTGACGACATCGATGCCCAGGTGCTTTCCGATGCTGATTTATGTATATTGGCGGCGGATCCTCAGGAGTACTTAGAGTACTTGCGAGCTATTCGCCGCGAATACGCCGCCTATGACGAGGCTTGTTTCATTTCCGCCCGTTCCAAAGTCATCGGCAGTTTGCTGAACCGCCCGCAACTGTTTTGGACGCACGGGGCTGCATCGTGGGAGGAACAAGCCCGCGAAAACCTCCGTGCCGAATTGGAACGTCTGGAAAAAACCGGTACTGCCGGGTTGGACATCGCTGGTGCCGGGGTTGACCCCACGGTCCAGACCGGCGCGATTCCCGCTGCGACATCGACATCGGAACTGCCACCCACTCCGCGGGAGGGCACCCCGAAAGTTGCTGTCACCAACCCCGAAACCGGGGACTTGTCTGGATCTTCCCCGAGGGATGTGGATACGGAGGAGACGGATGAACCGGACGAGGTCAACCCTTATGCGCCTCCGGATGAAGCGGATTTGGGTTCGACCCTTGAGAACGTCGCTGAAGCCATGGATACGATGGTCATGAAAGCGCTAAAACCCGCTGAAGTTGACTCTAAAACTATCTCTGAAGTGCAGGAATAGAGTTTTCCACAGGGTGCACGATTTCGGGGTTTTCCACAGGTAGATTTTTTGTGACTGGGTAGCTCGCACGTATTGCCTTAGTTTGAAAGTGCGAAAACCAAAGTTTGGTTTTCCCTCACTTTAGAAGTGTTTCAAACGAAAGGAATCACCATGCAATTTCAAGTTGATAGCGATGCCGTAGCTGCCGCCGGCGCCCAAACCCGCGCCTGTGCAGAGGAAGTCAGTGCCCAAGTTTCAGCGATGATGGCGAATCTGACCGCCTTGCAGGAATCTTGGACCGGTGCCGCCTCCGGAGCTTTCGCGGCTCTCGCGGCTCAATGGCGCGCCACCCAAGCCACCGTGGAGGATAACCTTCGCCAGATTGGTTTGCAGCTCGACACGGCCTCCGCGAATTATGCCGAAGCAGAATCGAATGCCGCGGCGTTATTTGCCGGAGCATAAAGGATTTCGGTTCAAATCCCAGACCACCAAATCAAAGAACTGAGAGACCCCGTTGGGAGTCTCTCAGTTCTTAACGATTCATGGAGTTTGCGAGAGGGTTTTGCCGCAGGTTAGCGACGCAGACCCAAGTTGATTTTCTTTCCGGTCACGATTGAGATCACGACCGCAGCCGCAACCCCGGCCCCCACGCACAGTAGCATGATAAAGACAAAGGAAACCACGCCGGGAACCGAGTCAATCGGGGAGGACACGAAGGCTTGCGGGGCGTTCGCATTAATCGCCGAGATAGAAGTCTTGGCTTTTTCGGGTGATTGAGGAGCCACATTGGCGTGAATCTGAGGTTCCGCATTAGCTACGGATGCCGGAGCCTGAGGGTACATGACTTCAGGACCAGCCGGGACATCGACATCGTTGCCGCCCGCGTTCAGTTCCGCGGTGGAAGGGGCCGCGGGGGCAGGAGCTACGGGATTGACCGCTACATCGGAGGCGCCGGAGGGCATCGAATCCAAATTCACGTGCTCCATGACCGTGCCGGCCGAATCTCCGGATGCGTCCGGGGAAGGCAAAGTATCTGCGTAAGCTGCCGGGCCAAAAGCCAATCCCAGCACCAACGCCGCTGCTGTAATCAAAAACTTTTTCATCGCGTCCTGCCTCAGTTTCGATTTCCTATGTCCAGGGTTTTCCCAGTTCCTCACCACACGATTTTCCCAGGTTTCAAACCGAGGAATCCTTGCGGCTGTTACTTAACATTGTAACCTCTAAATTTTTTATCGGGAACCCCTCAGGTTTCATTAGGATTCTTTTCGGAGTTTTTGTGTAATTCTCAAGGTTTTTTCCGGTAGTTTTCCAAACCTTTGTAACAACATTCTCACCTTTGTGCTCTCGTTGGCAGCCCCGAACTGATCCAACCGAGATGGATTCAAGGACCGAAGAACCATAAAAACCCATCGGGGCGACCCCACGCAAAAAGCAGGGAATCACCCCGATGAAAGTTATGAATAACTCGAGCGGTTCAGTACCGGTCTAGTACATGCCACCCATGTCGTCGCCAGCCGGAGCCGGTGCCGGAGCCGGAGGCTCAGGCTTGTCAGCCACCACCGCTTCGGTGGTCAGGAACAGGCCGGCGATAGAGGCTGCGTTCTGCAGAGCGGAACGAGTCACCTTCACCGGGTCAGCCACCTTGGCTTCCAGCAGATCTTCGTACTCGCCGGTAGCGGCATTCAGACCCTGGCCCTTGGGCAGGTGACGGACCTTCTCAGCCACAACCCCGCCTTCCAGGCCAGCGTTATCCGCAATCTGCTTCAGCGGGGATTCCACTGCTACCCGCACGATGGCGGCACCGGTCGCTTCGTCGCCTTCCAGCTGCAGATCCTTGAAGGCCTCCGCAGCAGCCTGAATCAGCGCCACGCCGCCGCCGGGAACCAAGCCTTCTTCCTTCGCAGCCTTCGCGTTGCGCACAGCATCTTCGATGCGGTGCTTGCGTTCTTTCAGCTCCACCTCGGTAGCGGCACCGGACTTGATGACGGCCACGCCGCCAGCCAGCTTCGCCAAGCGCTCCTGGAGCTTCTCACGGTCGTAGTCGGAATCGGTCTTTTCGATTTCCTGACGAATCTGGCGAATGCGAGCCTCCAGGGCATCCTTGTCGCCAGCGCCGTCCACGATGGTGGTGTCGTCCTTGGTGACAACGACCTTGCGGGCGGTACCCAGCACTTCCAGACCCACGTTCTCCAGCTTCAGACCGAGGTCCTCGCTGACGACCTGGGCGCCGGTGAGGATTGCCATATCCTGGAGCATAGCCTTACGGCGATCGCCGAAACCGGGGGCCTTGACCGCGACAACCTTCAGCGCGCCGCGGATACGGTTCAGCACCAAAGTTGCCAGAGCTTCGCCTTCGATGTCCTCAGCAATAATGGCCACCGGCTTACCAGCCTGCATGACCTTTTCCAGCAGCGGCACCAAGTCCTTGATAGAGGAAATCTTGGTATCCACCAGCAGGACGTAGGTGTCCTCCAGAGCAGCTTCCTGACGATCCGCGTCGGTCACAAAGTAGGGGGAAATGTAGCCGCGATCGAAACGCATACCCTCGGTGACCTCAAGGCTCAGGCCGAAAGTGTTGGATTCTTCCACGGTGATGACGCCCTCTTGGCCGACCTTTTCCATGGCCTCGGCAATCATGTCACCAATGGTTTCATCAGCGGCCGAAATCGAGGCGGTCGCTGCGATTTGTTCCTTGGTCTTAACTTCCACCGCGTCGGCGAGCAAACGAGCCACTACCGCGTCCACGGCCTTTTCGATACCGTGACGCAACGCAATCGGGTTCGCGCCCGCAGCCACGTTGCGCAGGCCTTCCTTCACGATAGCCTGAGCCAAAACGGTCGCCGTAGTGGTACCGTCACCAGCCACGTCATCAGTCTTCTTGGCGACTTCCTTAACCAGCTCGGCGCCAATCTTTTCGTAGGGGTCAGCCAGATCAATTTCCTTAGCGATAGACACGCCGTCATTAGTAATGGTCGGGGCGCCCCACTTCTTTTCCAACACCACGTTGCGGCCCTTGGGTCCCAAGGTTACCTTGACGGTGTCAGCCAACAAATCCAGGCCGCGTTCCATGCCGCGACGGGCTTCTTCTGCAAAGGCAATCATTTTTGCCATTTATTACAACCTCCGCTTTTATAAGGTTCATGTGCGGCGAATGCCCGCGACGGACGGCTGGGGTTGTGGCGGTTCACGTCTCCGCGCGACCTGCAGCCTCATTCACCAACTTGTCACTCTGACATTGAGAGTGCTAACTCAATCTTGGCACTCTAACCCCTCGAGTGCAAGTTTTAAATTTCTGAGTCCGCGGCGAGTTGCTACGCAAAAATGACTTGCCCGACTGGCTTTAGAGTCTGCCGACCAGCACGACCTGAATCGTCTCCAGGCCGTCTTTGGGCACAATCATGTCGATATTCAAAACCCGCTGCACCTCGCGCGCTTCCGCTTCCCGGTCAGACGGGTAATAGATAGTGTTCACCGCGGGTTTAGTGCCCTGGAAGTTTTCAGCAGACACCTTTGTAAAGCCATCTGCTGCCACTTTGTCCTTGGTTTTTGCGGCCAGTCCGTTGATTCCCGAAGCATTCAAGACGCTCACGGTAATAGTCTTATCAGCCGTACGCGGCTCGGTCGTTTTTTCAGCGGCGGGCGGGGTGGTTTGGGTCGGTTCCTCGCTGGGCGCGACACTTTCTGTGGGTTCTTCGCTGGGTTTGCCGGTCTCAGCAGGGCTCGGAGTCGCCACGGTATTCGGGGTTTGACTCATCTGGGGCTTAGTCGCCGCATCGTTGGCGGTTGAGGGGTGCGACCCAATCAGGAGCAGCATGGCCCAAGCCAGCAAGGGTGCGGCGATAATCACGATGACAAAGGGCAGAAAACCGTGCCACCAGGGCTGACCAGGTCGGTGCGCGCCCTGGGGCAAGTTTTTCCCAATCCGGTCGAATTCATCCTCGGGGTATCGTGCTTCATCCACGTGTCCAGCTTACGGATTACATCAGTTTTCGGGCTGTTCCCACGCCGTTAACCCAACGGAAAAAGTTACGCAAACGCGTCCATAACCGGCCGCTCACGGCAGGCGCCAATCCACCGGCCGACCGCCCTGGGCCCCCAACAATTCATTGGCTCCGGGAAAAGGGCGGGGACCAAAACATACTCGTGA
>NZ_CFKZQR010000019.1:0-31860 GCF_985070215.1 Mobiluncus sp.
GGTCACTTGTCCCAAAGTTGGGAATTCACCCTGCCCTCGCTGCCCACCGTGGGATTCATCCCCGCCATGTCCATAGTCTTCGTGCCTTTCGTGGCATTGATTCTGTTCCGGGAACGTTTCAAGCCGATTACTTGGCTATGGATGCTGCTGGCCACTCTCGGCTTGGCGGCACTGTCCCTGCAAGGGTGGTCCTTCGGTCTTGGCGAGCTGATAACCCTGTTGGGAGCGTTATTCTTTGCCATCCAGGTGGCGACTCTCGGTGTAATCTCGCCGGGACGTCCCGCGGGAGCGTTGGCTACCATGCAGATGGTGGGGACCGCGGCGGTGAACGCTGTTCCGGCGCTTTCGGATGGGGAACTTACCCTACCCTCCAGCGGTGCTGCCTGGGCTAGCCTCATCTATATGGTTCTGATTTGTGCTGTGGGGGCTCTGTTCATCCAGACCTGGGCACAAGCGCGAATGTCCTCTACCGAGGCAGCCTTGATTATGGCCTGTGAACCGCTCTTTGCCACCCTTTTTTCGGTAGTGTTCAGCGGGGAAGCCCTGACATGGCGGCTCCTGGTGGGCGGCACTCTCATCATGGTGGCGATTGTGGCGGCGCAGTTGGTCGGGGTTCATCCCGATGTAGAGAAGCCAGTTCCGGACGACAGCCGCGAAGCCGCTCCCTTAACTGAGAACCGCACCAGGAAAACCGCCGATTTTAGACATAAAAAGAAAGTAGGAGTTACGTTATGACGAGCATCGATTTGGCCTTGATTCCAGGGGATGGCATCGGTCACGAGGTCGTTCCCGAGGCCGTGAAGGTCCTCAAAAAGGTCCTGGAGGGTGCGGGCGTTGGTTTGAAAACCACCCTCTATGATTTGGGGGCGGCTCGTTACCATCGTGACGGGGTGGTTTTGGATGATGCCACGGAACAAGCCCTGCGTGGCCATGATGCGATTTTGCTGGGGGCGGTAGGAGATCCCTCCGTGCAGTCCGGGGTGCTGGAACGCGGGCTGCTATTGAAGCTGCGTTTCGATTTCGACCACTACGTGAATCTGCGCCCTTCCAAGTATTATCCGGGGGTGCCGACCCCGTTGGCGAATCCCGGCAACATTGATTTTGTGGTGGTGCGCGAAGGCACGGAAGGCCTGTACTGCGGTAACGGTGGGGTGTTGCGTCGAGGCACACCACAAGAGATTGCCACCGAAGTGTCCGTTAACACACGTCACGGCGTGGAGCGGGTCGTGCGTTACGCTTTTGCGCAGGCTCAGGCGCGGCGCCAGCATCTGACTTACGTGCACAAGCACAATGTGCTGGTCAATGCCGGACACTTGTGGCGCCGCTGTGTGGAGGAAGTCGGGGCGGAATTTCCGGAGGTGGAAGTCGACTACCTACACGTTGATGCGGCCACAATTTTCCTGGTCACGAACCCAGCCCGGTTTGACGTGATTGTGACCGATAACCTGTTCGGCGACATCTTGACTGACGAAGCTGGGGCAATCACCGGCGGCATCGGCTTGGCGGCATCGGGAAGCATCAACCCGGAAAAAACCTTCCCGTCCATGTTTGAACCCGTTCACGGCTCCGCCCCGGATATCGCTGGCCAGGGCAAAGCCGACCCGACCGCCACTATTGCGAGTCTGGTGCTGATGCTCAACCACCTGGAATATCCCCAGCTGGCGGTGAGTATCCAACGTGCTATCGATGCGGATATGGCCGACCGTGCCGCCGCGTCTGCAGCCGGGACACCCCTGGTACGCACCACCAGCGAAATCGGCGACGCGATAGCCGCCGCTCTCTAGGGCTGGTGACCACGAATCCCCGAAAACCCTAAAATCCCGGGCACAGCGTGCCTCGAACCACTCTTACCTATCAACAACCCAATGAAAGAAGAACAACATGAGTAACCTCGAAGAACTCGCGAAACAGCCGCTGCCTAACGCCAATGAACTGGCGGGGCGATTCCCGCACCAGCCTCATGACCATAGGGCCGACGAAGCCACCTACCGGGAAGTAATGCAAAAACTCGCTTTCGGTCAATCCTTTAGCGATTACATGGCACACGCCCTGTGGACCAAGGACGGCGGCTGGCAGGAAAAGGATTTGCGTCCCTATGGGCCACTGCCGGTGTATCCGGGAACCTCGGTACTGCATTACGGTCAGGAGGTTTTTGAAGGGTTGAAGGCGTACCGTCGGGCTGACAACACGATTTGGCTGTTCCGTCCCGCTTTCAACGCAAACCGGTTCAATCAGTCCGCACGCCGCATGGCGCTGCCGGAAATCCCGGTTGAGGACTTCGTGGGGTCTTGTGTGGACCTGGTGCGTGCCGATGCTCGCTGGGTGCCCGTCAAAGATGGCGCCACCCTGTACTTGCGCCCCTTTATGTATGCCTCGGAGTCTTTCTTGGGAGTGCATCCGGCGCACGAGGTGACCTACCTCAATATCGGTTCGCCGTCAGGGCCCTACTTCGACAACGGTTTTTCACCAGTTTCGATTTATGTGTCTGAGGATTACCACCGCGCCGGACCGGGCGGTACCGGTGAAGCCAAGACTTCCGGTAATTACGCGGCGTCTTTGCAGCCCCAAGAGATTGCGGCGGAAAAGGGCTATGCGCAGGTGTGCTTCCTGGACGGCGAAACGAACACCTATATCGACGAACTGGGCGGCATGAACGTCTTTGTAGTGTATCGCGACGGCAAAGTGGCGACCCCGCAGCTCACGGGGTGCATCTTAGAGGGCGGTACCCGCGGTGCGATTATTCAGGTTCTGGCTGACGAGGGTATTACCGTCAGCGAGGAACGCATCGCCCTGCACCAGCTGTTGGACGACATTCGTGCCGGTAAGGTCGCCGAGTTCCTGGCTTGTGGGACGGCCGCAGTCGTGACCCCGATTGGCAAACTCGGCGGGAAAGACTTTGAACTGGAGGTTCCCACCGGCCCGATGACCAAGCACATCCACGACGTCATCACCGGCATTCAGTGGGGACGCCGCGAGGATTCCCACGGCTGGTGCTACCGAGTGCTGTAGTGTGGGCAGCTGAATGATTTATTAACTGGCTTATGGGATTGTCGCTAAGACAATCCCATAAGTTGTAACAGCCACGAGAATAGTGTTTTTCAATCCGAGAAATAGTGCCTGGTAATCCAGCATCTTAGGTATGGTCGTTCGGTGTTTCCTGATAGAGCGAGAGCCAACGCAAAACCGCAAAGTTAGCAATCAATTAAGAATGGGTAGCTGCCAGGGGTAGAGGTATACCTGCTGGTTAGAGGCGGCCATGGCACCGCGGATGCTGTGCCACAGGGTCAGGGCGAACACCGCCAGCCACAGAACCAGAGCCAGCGGAATTAACAGGATAGTTAAGAAAGCAATCCACCCAGCGATACTGGCCAGCCACATGGCGACGTTAAAGTTAAACGCTCCAGCCGCAGCGACGCGCACCGCTGGGGAACTGTCCTTTTTCACCAACCAGACGATGAGCGGCCCCAAGAACGACAGCCAGCCTGCGGAAACGACCATAGCAATGAGGACTGAGAGATGAGCGAAAATCGCCCACAAACGTTCATTTTCATTCACTCGGATATTTTTTCATGCCACTGGATACAGCTGCAACCGGAAACACAATTCCCCAAATTTGGAACCTTTTCCTTTCCCCAACGACACCTTAAAAATAATTCAGAGCTTGGGTCTAAACGTTAGGGAAAATCCGCCGGTGGCGAGACTCAGCTCAGCCTATTGGGGAGGCATCCCCGTCACAACGCGCTGTTTCGGGGTGAGCCGCTTCTTTGGTAGCAGCGGCGCTTTGTCCCCTTCCAAGGTCAGCGGCCAGGCGTTGACCACGGCTTGGGCGAATCTCCGGGAACGTTCCGAGTTTCCGATGGCGTTGCAGTGTACCCCGTCGCCGGTGATGAACCATTCCGGACGCATATCCTGGTCCCACGGATAGACCCACATATTCGGGTAGCGTTGTTGCTGGTGGTAGAGTTCCGCGTTCCAAGCGTCCATAACGTCTTTCGTGTACCACCTCGGTGATCCGTTCGGGTTTACCACGGTCGTAATCCACAGCACCGGGTAGTTCGGTCCGATGATGTCCATGGTGGTGCGAATATGGGTGTCGTAGTCAGTGCCGCCATAGACGTTCATGTTCGCGGCATCGTTCGTTCCCAAGGCAATCACAAAGCACGAATCCTTATCAATCCCGCCGGCGAGGATTTCGCGGATAGAGTCGTTACCGGACGGGAAGTCTTGAAAACCTTGATTGGTGGCGCGCGCCCCGAAGCTAGAGTTGGTAACTTTCGTGGCTCCGGTGTCCGCGTAGGTTTTGGCGGCATTGTCCGCCGGGTTGAGCACTCCGGCATCGGTGAACATCGCTAGGGAGGTGGAATCTCCCACATGGATGATTTGGTGGCATCGGGTGCGTGTCGCCGCGAGGGCTCGTGCCTGAGCCGCTTTGCGTTCCCGTTCCGCTTGAGCCTTCGCCAGGGCTGCCTGTTTCGCTTCGATTCGGTTGTGATAGCTCGTAGCTGCTTCGGTTGGCACGCCGACCAGGGCAAAGATGAGGAAGAAAGCGAGGGGGAAAGACAACAGGGCGTGAGGTAGGGTGCCTCTGCGAGTTAGCCACCGCCACAGGGGGACGAAGAATCCGTTGCGGCGAATGGGATCCTCGACCAGAATCCAAGACAATGCCGCCAGGCCAATGGTGGCCCCAATGATAAACAAGTCCCTGACAATGGCCGGTATTACCTGCAGAGGGGTGTAGAGGAAAGCGATAAGTGGCATGTGCCACAGATACATAGCGTAAGACCTCTCCCCGATCCATGCGAGGGGACGTAGCGCAAAGAGCTTATATATCCGCGTGTAGCGGTTCGAGATAGCAAAAAGTAGCGCCGCGGTAGCCAGCGAGAGAACCACCAATAAGCCGTTGAACAAGGCTGGTGAGGAATCAGGAACAAAGATATAAATGGCCAGCACAGCACCCAGACCAAGCCACCCCACAACTTCAGCTAGGTAGCGATCCTTTCGATAGATGACCCTGCCAATGAGGGGACGTGTCGTGCTTGGGTCGGTGGGCTTGATCATAGCGATGGCGAGTATGGCGCCCACCAGCAGACCACCCGCGCGAGTATCGGTGCCTTCATAAAGGCGGGTGGTATCCATGCCGAGAGAGTACCCGTAGGCTAGCCACACGAAAGAACCCATGGCGAGTATTGAGGTGAGGGCCAGGAGCGGGAGGCGGCGGCCGCGGCTGATGACCAAGAACAAGAGCAGCACCAGCGGCCAGAACAGATAGAACTGCTCCTCGACAGACAGCGACCACATGTGTTCAAAGGGGCTCTGGGAAAACTGGTCAAAATAGGAATCACCCCAGAAAATGGTGGCCCAGTTATTGACGTAAAAAATGGCGGTGAGCCCGCCGAGACGATAGTCCGGCCAGTTTTCGGCTTTAAAGAACGGCGTGAGTGCCCAGATGACCAGCACCGTGAGGATGACTGCGGGCATTAGGCGGCGCAGGCGGCGCAGCCAAAAGGTCTTTAGCCCCAGGTTGCCGCGGCGATACCAGGAACGCATGAGGTTACCGGTGATGAGGAAACCCGAGATGGTAAAGAATACGCCCACACCGGCCAAACCGCCGGGCATCCATTTGAAGCCAAGGTGATAGCAAATCACGCCGAGGACGGCGAGGGTTCTCAAGCCGTCGATGCCCGGATTATAGCGTGATTCGTTACCTATCGGTTTTGGCATAGCGATTGCTATAGTACCCTTTCTGGGCCGCACAATTTAAATCCAGGAGATATAAGGCAGTGAAAATATGCCTCAATTAATCTCTCGCGGGGGACTTTTGTAACATAGGGGCATGAAAACGACGACCCAGCCGATAGAGATATACGACACCACTTTGCGTGATGGCGCCCAGATGGAGGGCATCTCGCTGTCCGTAGCGGACAAGCTGAATATCGCCCAATCCCTTGATGACCTGGGAGTTAGCTTTATTGAAGGCGGCTGGCCCGGCGCGATTCCGAAAGACACCGAGTTTTTTGCGCTGGCGTTGTCGAAACTGCAACTGCGCCATGCGACCCTGGCAGCTTTTGGCGCCACCCGCAAGGTGGGGACCAAAGCTAGCGAGGACCCTCAGGTGCTGGCACTGTTGGATTCCGGCGCGCCGGTTATTACCTTGGTGGCCAAATCCGATTTGCGCCACGTCACGGATGCCCTGAAAACCACCGGTCAAGAGAACCTGGCGATGGTGCGCGACACGGTGCAGTTTCTGGTCAAGGCAGGTCGGCGGGTGTTTCTGGACGCTGAACATTACTTTGACGGCTTGACTCACGATGCCCAATACGGGCTGAAAGTGCTGGAGGCCGCCGGGCAAGCGGGGGCGGAAACCGTCGTGCTGTGTGACACCAATGGGGGCAACCTGCCCTCGACCATCGGCACGAGAGTCGCTGAAGCCCGCGCCTACCTGGATAAACACGACCTCGAGCAGGTTAAAATCGGGATTCATACCCACAATGACACGGGGTGTGCCGTGGCGAACGCGATGGCTGCCATCGAAGCCGGAGCGGTGCAGGTCCAGGGCTGCGTGAACGGCTACGGGGAACGCACCGGCAACGCCGACATCCTCACCCTTATCGGCAACATCGAAATCAAGATGGGCCGCCGTGCCCTGCTGAACAAAAACGGTCTGACCGAGCTGACCCGCACCTCGCACCGGGTGGCGGAAATCACGAATCTGCAGCCTTCCAAGCGTCTGCCTTACGTGGGGGATTCCTCGTTTGCCCACAAGGCAGGTCTGCACGCTTCGGCTATCCGCGTGAATCCGGACTTGTATCAGCACATTGACCCCGCCACGGTCGGCAACGATATGCGAATGCTGGTTTCCGAGATGGCGGGACGAGCTTCGGTCCAGCTGAAAGCCAAAGAGATGGGCATTGACCTGTCTGGGACGCCTTACCTGACCGGCCGGGTGGTGGACGCGGTGAAGGAAAAGGAGTCCCACGGTTACGTTTTCGATGCGGCTGACGCGTCCTTTGAGCTGCTGGTGCGGGCCCAAGGCGGGGACTTGCCGACCTATTTTGAGGTGGAGACGTGGCGGACTTTGGTGCAAGCCGGTCGGGCTTCGCTCAGCGAGAACGGTGAAGCGGAAGCCGAAGCCACCGTCAAGCTACGGACTCGTGACGGGCGAAAAATCGTCACCGGGGAAGGTAATGGCCCCGTAAACGCGCTGGACCACGCGCTGCGCCAGGCGTTATCCCAAACCTACCCGGACATCACAAATTTTGAACTCATCGACTACAAGGTGCGGATTTTGGACACGACCTTTGGAACGGACGCTACCGTGCGCGTGCTGATTACGACCACTAACGGCGACATCCAGTGGACCACAGTCGGGGTGGGTGAGGACGTGATTGAAGCGTCTTGGGAAGCCCTCGTCGAGTCTTTGACCTGGGGTTTGATGCATCTCGGGGTGCGTCCTAAAGTCTAGTTTGCTCGGTTTTGTGCCGTATTTTTCACAAGTTTCCCCGACTGAATTTCCGGTCGGGGAAACTTTTTTTGGGGTAAAACCGTTGCATTGGCATAAAAAAGGCCGGAAAAAGCCTAAACTGATAGCGATGAACAGCGATTATGTACTATGTCACGATGATAAATCGGTTTAACAGACACGGATATTTTATGGAAGGCGGCGTTCTTAGATGTCTAAGAAAAAGGCGGCACCAGCACAGGCTGATGCCACCGTACAGGTTGGCGAGAGCCTAAAGACTAACGGTAAAAAATTCCCTTTGGGAAAAAAGATGTTCTTGGTCAATATGACTGCAGCTATAGCAGCCCTTTTGCTGTTAGCGGTGGAATTGATTGGACTTGGCATTGCAAACTCTGACGTCTCCCAAAAGGCCTCCAGCTCGGTAACTTCGCAGGAAATTACCAAACTGGCGGAGGAATGGCGCTCCGCGGAATTCCTCTGGTCGCAGGGCATCTACACCGCTCTGCGCGGTGATCCGAACGCATTGCAGACTTTTGGGGAATATCTCCAGAATCTTGATGCCTTCAACCAACACGTGTCGAATTTCCCCACAGAACAGCTCAGTGCCCAAAATCAGGCCACTTTCGAGACGATAAAATCAGATACCGCATCACTCAATTCCATGTTGACGAAGGTCAGCGGATCCGTAACTTCACTGGATGGTCTGCGTGGCGCGGTGGTAGCCGAAGTGGAAAATATCCGTAACGTGTCGACCTCAATCAGCGATAATATCGGGAATCTGAGCGAGGATTTGAACGTCCAAAACCAAGCTGCTAGCGCCAGGATAAAATTTATTCAGCCCCTGACGATTGCGGCAATTATCGTTACCGGTGTGGTGACGTTGCTCATCATGCTGTTATTGAACCTTAAGATGTCGCGAGGCTTCGTGAAATCGGCTCAGGAAAGTTCCGCTGCCTTGAATCAACTTTCCCGCAAAGACCTGACCATTCATCCCGCCAAACACACGAATGACGAAATCGGACGTTTGGCGGACAAGCTCGTGGTGGCAGCCGAAAAGTTGCGTAACATTTTTGGTCAAACCGTGACGACAGCCGAGGAAGTGCATGTCACCACGCAAAAGATGGTGGGTGACGGTCATGACCTCATCGGCACTATTGAACAGGCCAGTAACGTGATTACGTCCGTTGCGGCTGCGGCCGAGCAGGTTTCTACGAGCATCGCAACGGTGGCAGCAGCCGCGGAGGAAATGGGTGCTTCGATTCGGGAGATTTCATCGAATGCCAATGAGGCTGCGAAAGTTGCTACGGAAGCTACCGAAGTCGCGGCGCAGACGAACGAAACCGTGACCAAGCTGGGTGAATCCAGCCAAGAAATTGGTGAGGTTATCGAAACGATTACAGCGGTGGCGGAACAGACCAACCTGTTGGCGCTCAACGCTACTATTGAGGCGGCTCGAGCCGGCGATGCTGGCCTCGGGTTTGCGGTTGTGGCTAGTGAGGTAAAGGACTTGGCTGCGGAAACCACGACAGCCACCGCTGACGTAGCCTCACGGATTGAACAGATTCAGGTCGATACCGGTCAAGCGGTCGAGGCCATCAACCAAATTAGTGACATCATCGCTCAAATCAACGATTTCCAGGCCACTATTGCGGCAGCAGTGGAAGAACAAACTGCCACCACCAATGAGATGACCAAGTCCATTTCGGAAGCATCCTCCGGATCGACCGAGATTGCGGCCAATATCAACGAGATCGCCCAAACGACTAACAACAGTGCTGCTAACCTGCGTGATTCTGTTGATAGAGCGGAAGGCGTGGTGAATCAGACCCAAGATTTGAACCAGCAACTTAGCGAATTTACCTACCGGGAAGGACAGTGAGAATCATGACTCAGACTAATCCGGTCAACCAGCTAGGGGAGCAGGGAATGAATAATCAACCGAATGATACGACGAAACCGCAAAAGGCTTACAAGCGCACCACCTTGTTGAAGCGACTGTTCAGAGGAGCCTTGCCGGGGTTCGTGGGAGTGCTCATCTTGGGGCTAGCCTGCGTGATTACTATGTCTCAGACTAACCACAGTACGAAAGAGTACCTAGAGGCAGCTACCAACTCGGAAAATCTATCTTTGATGGAAGCTGAGATTTATGAGATTGGCCAGCATCAATACGCTTATGCGCGTTCCATTTTGGAAGGCCAGCCCGACGAGGAGCAAGCCAAACAGCTGCAAGCCACCCAAGATACTTTGGAAGATAATGTCCAAACGGTTATCGACACCACGAACTCTGACCAGGTGCGTACGGCAGCTCAAGAAATCATGAAATCTTCCGCTAACCTGCGTGAGGTCGTGGCGCAATCGACTTCGGAATTGCAAGCCACTCAAGGACAGGATTCCGCAGTCTTAAACACGGTCCTCTCCCAGACCGTCAGCGATATGGTCGCTCAGCAGGATCAGCTGGCGCCGTTGCTGAAGCAAGAGCTAGATCAGTCAAAGAAGGACATGGAGGATCAACGCCTCCGGGGACTGATTTTCCAGACCATTGTCTTGATTCTCGTGGTGGTCTTAGCGGTAATAATTATGGGTAAAGTGCGTCGCTCTATCACTCATTCCGTGGAGTCTGTAGAAACTGTGGTGAAAGGTCTGACTCAAGGTGACTTGACGCGTAGTGCGGTCATCAATTCCAATGATGAGCTGGCGGACATGTCGCGGGCGGTGAATCTATCCAATTCGACCTTGCGAGAGGCCTTTGGGTCGGCGGCTAGCACTTCCGAGGCGGTTCGTTCCGAGTCTGAGACAGTGGTTAATTTGACCTCCAAGACTGCTCAGGCTGCTGCTGATTCGGCTGCACAGGCCACCGCTGTGGCAGGCGCGGCGGAACAGGTTTCCTTCAACGTTCAGACCGTTGCTGCGGGTGCAGAAGAGATGGGGTCGGCCATCCGGGAGATTTCGTCTAACGCTAACGAGGCAGCGCGGGTTGCCCAGGAGGCGACCGAAGCGGCCGCGGTGACCACTGAGACTGTTGAAAAACTGGGCAAATCGTCAAAGGAAATTGACGATGTCATCCACGCCATTACCGCTATTGCGGAGCAAACCAACCTACTGGCACTGAACGCCACTATTGAGGCGGCGCGTGCCGGTGAAGCGGGCAAGGGCTTTGCTGTAGTTGCCGGTGAGGTGAAGGATTTGGCGGCGGAGACGGCTAAGGCTACGGATGACATCACCGGACGGATTGCCAAGATTCAAGATGACACGGATTCTGCTGTCACGGCTATCCGGCGTATTTCCGAGATTATTTCTCAAATCAACGACTTCCAAACCACTATTGCCGCCGCGGTTGAGGAACAGACCGCCACCACCAATGAGATGGCGCGTTCCGTGACGGAGGCGGCTTCCGGCTCTTCTACGATTGCCACGAACATCGGCCAGTTTGCCGGGGCTGCCAGCCAAGCGGTGGAACCGTTGAACGCCCTGGCTGCAACCGCTTCGGATTTGCAGTCCAAGGCTGCGGATTTACGTGCGGAGCTGGGCAAATTCAAGTATGAATGAGCGCAGTTGGGCGGCTTGACCGACCCGCGAAACAACTCAATAGTGGGGTGAAACCTCACGCTGGTGCCCTCCTATGGCTTAAACTTGATTTATAATCACCATGCAGCCAGAGGAGGGCATCAACGTGATTGGTTCGGTCCAGGAGTTCGCTCGCCTGTGTACTTCGGATAACGAAGAGGACTTCATGCGGGCGATGACGGACGTGGCGCCGACTTTTATCTGGGAGGAAATCATCCGTAAACGCCCAGATCTGGCTGAATACGTGGCGCAAGCACAGAATTTGCCCGACACCGTGTTTGAAACTATCGCGCTTTTTGCCCCGTGGCGAGCTCGCTACCTGGTCGCGATGCAGGAACGCACTCCTGCTTATGTACTCGCTAAACTCGCCAAAGACGGCGATAGTCGGGTACAAAAGGCAGCGGTGGCCAATGAATTGACACCGTTGAAAGTTATTGCGGAGCTGCGTGAGGACGCGAACGAGGAAATCTCCCAGCTGGCTCGTCTGGCGTGGACTGAGCGGGCGGAGAAACGCGCCGGTAAACATTCCGGGCGTCCCGAAGCGACGTGGGATGTGCCACAGCCGCCGGGAAATGCTGAACCAGAGGTGGACGAAGCTGCTCGCTACAAGTCGTATTTTGACGAGCTATGTGCTCAGCGTGGCCTGACTGAGGATGATGTGGTACGGGGGTTCGACCCTCGCGATCCCCAACTGCCGCTGTCTCCCGAAGGCCCGTGGGTGGTCGCTCCCTGGGGTGATGAAGGATATGTGGTTGGTTCACAGCGCGGTGCCGAGTTCGCTGCCTACGAAGTGTTGCCCGATCTGGAAGCGGCGGTGTCCCTAGTCTCCCGGTTGGTGCGAGAAAAGCCGGAAACTGGTGAACTGACGACAAACGCAGCTGAGCGCGGTCACCGCACCGCCATTGGAATTGACGCTCGCACGATTTCCCGCGGCGGGAAACCCGGCTCCAACGAACTGCGTCCCGGCGACATGCTGGACTGCTTTGACGATGATAAAGCCCAGTTCTTGTTTGCTATGGGAACGCCTTTGGCACAGCGGGGGATTCGCCTGAACAATGAGAAACCCTACCGAGTCTTTGAGGTCATGGCGCCCCTACCACTGGCGGTTTTGGAGGGGCTCACCGCAAAGACTTCGAGTAATCCAGGTGGCGGCGCGATAGTGGTTTTGGATAAACCTCTGCGGTGGTATCTGGACCACAATTTCCTGCGTGAGCTGCGTTAATTTCTCATACTGAGACAGCAATTTCGTAAAGTGAAACCCGTGGTACTATGGGGCTATGTCGCAAACCATGCTGCTGTTGCCTAACCGCGTAGGGCTCTGAATCAGCCAGGCCCCCTGCGCGGAGTTCTCGCTTGCCTGGCAACTAAGATTAAAGCAACAGCAGTAAAGGATTTTCACCATGCGTACTTCTGGATTCACCAATCGTCAGCAAACCTCCGGAATGCCTTACGGCAAATATCGCCCGTTCCTAGAGACGAACCCCATTTCACTTCCGGAACGAACTTGGCCTAACAACCGGATTACGAAAGCACCGCGCTGGTTGTCCACCGACCTGCGGGACGGCAACCAAGCCCTCATCGAACCGATGGACTCCGCGCGCAAACGCGAAATGTTTGACCTCCTGGTGCGCCTGGGGTTCAAAGAAATCGAAATCGGTTTCCCGGCCGCTTCCCAAACCGACTTTGACTTTGTAAGTTCCTTGGTCGAGGACGACGCCATTCCCGAGGACGTGACCTGCTCGGTACTCTCACAGTCCCGACCGGAACTTTTGGAACGCACCCTGCAAGCCATCAAGGGATACCATCGCGCCACCGTGCACCTCTACAACGCGACCGCGCCGGTATTTCGCCAAGTCGTGTTTCACAACGATAAAGCGCAAACCATCGAGATGGCGATGTCCGGCACTCGCGAAGTCATCGCCGGAGCCGAAAAAATCCTGGGGGACGACACAATCTTTGGCTACGAGTACTCCCCGGAGATTTTCGTAGACACCGAAATCGACTTTGCCCTGGAAGTTTGCGAAGCAGTGATGGAAGTCTGGCAGCCCGACAGCGAGCGGGAAATTATCCTGAACCTGCCTACGACCGTAGAACGCTGCACGCCCAACGTTTACGCCGACCAAATCGAGTACTTCTGCCGCCACATCTCACACCGTGAACACGTCTGTATTTCGGCCCACAACCACAACGACCGCGGCACCGGCATTGCGACCGCCGAACTAGCCCAGATGGCCGGCGCTGACCGGGTCGAGGGGTGTTTGCTGGGCCAGGGTGAACGAACCGGCAACGTTGACCTAGTCACCTTGGCGATGAACCTCTTTAGCCAAGGCATCGATCCGCAACTGGACCTGTCCAATCTCGATGAAGTCCGCGAGATTGTCGAGGGCTGCACCCGCATGTCCACCCCGCCGCGGCTGCCCTACGTGGGGGACCTGGTCTATACGTCCTTCTCCGGCTCCCATCAGGACGCCATTAAGAAAGGCTTTGCCGCGCGCGAACAGATGGTTCGAGCCGCCGGCGGAGACGAAAACCAAGTCATCTGGGAACTGCCCTACCTGCCTATTGACCCTCACGATGTGGGGCGCAACTACGAAGCTATCGTCCGGGTAAACTCGCAATCCGGCAAGGGCGGTATCGCCTACTTGATGAAGGAAAAGCATCACCTCGACCTGCCGCGCCGCCTGCAAATCGAGTTCTCGAAAATCGTGCAGCGCACGACCGACCGTTTCGGCGGTGAACTCGAGGCGAACGACCTGTGGCAGATTTTTGCTGATGAATACTTGCCGGCGTCAGAAGCGGGGATTGACTCGCGTCACTGGGGGCGTTTCTTCCTCGATGGGGCGCACGTTTCTTCCGTTCCCTCGCCCTCGGGTGGGGACACGGAAGTCTCCATCGCTCTGAACGACCGCGGCGCGAAGCTCCAGCTGGAATCGTTCGGCAACGGTCCGATTGACGCTTTCGTCCACGCCTTTGAACAGATGGGCATGGAAGTGCGGATTCTGGATTACGTGGAGCACGCTTTGAGCGCCGGGCGGGACGCCACTGCCGCGGCCTATGTCGAGGCCGTGGTAGATGGCGAGGTGCTGTGGGGGGTCGGCATTGATTCCTCGACTATTCGTGCCGCTTATAAGGCCGTAATCTCAGCGATTAACCGGGCGCAGCGCCAATCCCAAGTCGTGGAGAGCTCCGTTCCGTTTCCCTGAAAGTCGAACCGCGAGGGTCCACCGGGAAAGCCCTGACCTGGTAGGTTCACGTTCGAGAAACCAACCCGCAAGTTCAGGGTATCGGGTGGCGATTGATAGGGTAGGCCAGGACGAAGGAGTAAATCATGTTCGTGCCCAATGTCACCGCGGTCGGAGGGCTGCTGTGGCTGAGCGCCATCGTGGCTCTGCTCCCGGTAGCGGTGTTCTTTGTGCTGGTCGGAGCCGTGCGGATGCGTTCTCACTGGGCAGGAGCTATCGCCCTGGGGGTCGGGTTGCTCGTGGCTATAGCGGGGTTCCAGATGCCGGTCGACATGGCTGTAGCGGCCGCCCTGCTCGGGGCGGAAAACGGCTTGATACCCATCGTGATTATCGTGATTGCGGCCGTGTGGCTGCACCGTCTGATGGAGGCGACCGGGCGGGAAGCTGATTTGCGCAAGGTTTTTTCGGCTGTCGGTCAAGGGGATTTGCGTATCCAGGCCATGCTGATTGCACTGTGTTTCGGGGGTCTGCTAGAGGGCTTATCCGGTTTCGGGGTCCCCGTGGCGGTGGTGACCGCGCTGCTGTTGGGGCTGGGATTCAAACCGATGAAAGCCGCTGTAATCGCCCTGGTGGCGAATACTTCCCCGGTGGCCTACGCGGCGTTCGGCGTACCGATAACGACCGCGGCGGCGCTTCTGAGCGGGCATGACCCCATTCAAAACGCTGCTGACATCACGTTTTATGTGTCCTGTACCGAACCGGCAATTGCTTTCGTGATGCCGTTCGCGCTGAGCCTGTTGATTGATAAGGATCACTTCCGCCACATGTTCCCCCTGGCTTTCGTGATGGGCCTGGTGGAAGGCATCGGACAGTTCCTGACCTTGCGTTTCGTGTCCTTTGAGCTGGGTGGGGTACTGCCGCCCATAGTGACATTCCTGGTAGTGACGTTGATGGTGATGGTTTATCGTCCCCCGGTTCCTTCTGAGTTCGTCACGGAAAAGCCCACTGACCTGCGCGTGGGGCGGGTGGCGTTGGCTGTGATGCCCTACGGCTTAGTCATCGTGATTCTCTCCGTGGGGCGAATGGTGCCCCAGGTCGCCAAGGTTTTGACCGCGACGGATTTGCACGTTGCCTGGCCCGCTTTGGCAGGTCGGGTGGTCAGTCCGGACAATCCGAGCGTAGCGAGCAACATCGGCAACATCACCATTCCGATACTGTCCCAACCGGGAGTGTTGATTGCGGTGGCGGCGCTGGTGACCGGGGTGGTGTTTACCCTGGTTACGGAAGGCGGGAAGTACCCGCTTGGGTTTAAACAAATCGGTGCCAAATTGTGGTCAGCGATTTATTCCATGCGGTATTCAGCGGCCACTATCCTGGAAGTGATGGCGCTGGCTTACTTGATGAACATTTCCGGCATGGTTTTAACCATCGGGACCCTGCTGGCGGGAACCGGGACATTCTTCCTGTTGCTTTCCCCCATGATTGGCTACCTCGGCACAGCGATTTCCGGCTCCACGACCTCGGCAAACGCCCTGTTTGCCTCTCTCCAAGAGACGACAGCCTTACAGATTGGCCTGCCTGGTGCTTTCGCCGTGGCGGCTAACACCGCAGGCGGGGTCATCGGCAAGCTCATCGCCCCCCAGTCCTTGGCGATTGCCGCCGCCGCGATGGGCGAACCCGAAAAAGAGACCGATTTGCTCCACGAAGTGCTCGGCTGGTCTTTCTACCTGCTGCTTTTCGCGGTGTTCATCTGTTTCGTCTGGGGCATGATTTTCCTGGGCTAGCCCGCTAGCTTTCGCATTCCTGCCAATTCTAGAATCCAGTACTGCTAGCATTTACCGCAAAGGATTCGCAAAACCGGGGGTGTACAGATGCATAAATGGCAAATCGTCTTTTATCTGGTGTTGTCTGTTTATGCGTTCTATGTCCTGTTTTTTCGAGGAGGGACTTTAGTCGTTGCTTTCGCGATCCTGTTGATTTATTCACTGGTTCGTGACCTTCCGAAAAAAGACCCTTGGAACGATTCACGATCCCCGTTCTTCCGTAAGGACAACAATGACAGGCTCTAATCTGTCCTCGACGAAAGAATGGTGGAGCGGAAAAAGACTCGGGAACGGAAGGGGCCAGGGGAATCGGGTTACAAAAGAGTGGGAACGGGATTCTTCCGCTTGCTCATGGAATAATGGTCCGTGATGAGAACGTTTCGAGATGCGGCGATTGTGTTGCGCACCCAAGACCTGGGGGAAGCTGACCGCATCGTGACCCTGCTGACCGAAAACCACGGGCTTTTGCGCTGCGTGGGGCGGGGAGTACGAAAGACCATGTCGCGCTTGGGGGCGCGACTGGAGCCTTTTGGAGCGGTCGATATTCAGATTCGCTGGGGCAAGTCCGGCCTGCACCATATCGAACAAGTGGAAATCCTGGCTCCTTACGGTCGCAGCCTCGCTAACGATTATTCCCGCTACACCGCCGCCAACCTGATGGTAGAAACCTTGGAACGTCTCACCGAGGACTCTTGGACTAACGAGAGGTACTATCACCTGACCGTCGGGGCCTTACATGCTTTGGCGACAGGGCGCCACGAGCCGTCTTTGATTCTGGATTCCTACCTGCTGCGTCTCATGTCGTTGGCGGGCTGGGCGGCAAGCTGTTGGGATTGTGCGTCTTGCGGGGCCAGGGGGCCACACGTTTACTTTAATCCCAGCGGCGGCGGCGCGATGTGCGTAAACTGCAAGCCTATCGGGGCGCGCCCGGTTGATTCTGAGACGATGCGTCTGTTGGCGGCTTTGGCTGTCGGGGATTGGCAAACTGCCCAAGACAGCGGATGGATGGCTCGGGCTGATGCCCACGCCTTAGTGTCGGCTTTCGTGCAGTGGCACGTGGAGCGCCGTCTAAAATCCTTGTCCTTGCTGGAACTCGCCTAGGTTATTACGTGGAAAAATCCTGGGTTCGTCGTATCACCCCGCCGGGGCAGCATCCTGAGTTGCCGGCGGGATTGGCGCGCGCGGCTGCTGCGCACGTGGCAATCATCATGGATGGGAATGGACGCTGGGCGAACGCGCGGGGTTTGAATCGTACTGCCGGTCACGAGGCGGGGGAATACGCCCTGATGGACACCATTGCGGGAGCTGTCGAGGCCGGGGTGAAATATCTCAGTGTGTATGCGTTCTCTACCGAAAACTGGAAACGCAGCCCGGCAGAAGTGAAGTTTCTGATGGGATATTCGCGCCAGGTGTTGCGCAATCGACGCGATGAACTGAACGCCTGGGGAGTTCGCGTGCGGTGGAGTGGGCGGGAGGGCCGCTTGTGGAAATCGGTCCTCACCGAACTGCGGACAGCAGAGGCCTTGACCAGAGAAAACGCCGGCACTCAGCTGATTATGTGCCTCAATTACGGGGGGCGAGCGGAACTCGCTGACGCGGCTCGGAAACTGGCTCAGCGAGTCGCGGCGGGAACGCTAACACCCGAGCGCATTACCGAGGCCGCTTTCGCTCGGGAACTGTATCTGCCGGATGTACCGGATGTTGACCTGCTGATTCGCACTTCCGGGGAGCAGCGCACTTCCAACTTTTTGCCGTGGCAGGCGGCTTATGCGGAGCTAGTTTTCGCCTCCGAGCCGTGGCCGGAGTACGGGCGGGCGGCCCTGTGGCGGGATTTATTGGCCTATCAGCACCGCGACCGCCGTTTCGGCGGGGCGATTGATAGGCCGCAGTGACGTTTAATTCCGAGCGCTGCGGGTGGGTCTTGCACGAACGACCGTTTTTCAACGCGAAATTTAAGCGCGAACCATTCTCAAAAGCCCTCAACCTGCGGTACTAAATTCCAGCCGAACCCAGAATCCGGGAAACCGTGTCCGAAATCGGTCGTTCGTGGACAACTTGGCCCAGATTGAACCCCGGCTGTCCCGATTTTCCAAATTAACCGCGGCCCCACCACGCCAGGGAGCGGTAAGGTGAAAGTATGAACAGCGACGTTTTACCTTTTGAAACTGAGAGTGTCATCGACCCGAAAAGACTCCTGGAATGGTTGCCCAAAGACCTCTTTATCGGCGGTAATTGGGAACCCGGCACGGCGGGTGAGCGCTTCGAGGTGCTGAACCCCGCAACCGGAGCCGCCTTGACGCAGGTCGCCAGCGGTAACGCCGCAGACGCCCAAGCCGCCTTGGACAAAGCCTGCGCAATCCAGCCAGAATGGGCAGCGACCCCGCCTCGTGAACGCGGCGAAATCCTCCGGCGAGCCTTTACACTTATGGACGGCAAATACCGCCGTGCCCTGGCGGTAACGATGACCCTGGAGATGGGTAAACCCCTGGCTCAAGCCAACGGGGAAGTCACTTATGGGGCGGAGTTTTTTCGTTGGTTTTCCGAAGAAGCCTGCCGGGTTCGCGGGGATTACTACCGATTGCCGGAAGGTAGCCTGCAGGCAATGGTCATCAAACGCCCGGTGGGACCCTGCGTGTTTATCACCCCGTGGAATTTTCCGCTCGCGATGGGAACTCGCAAGATTGGTCCTGCCGTAGCAGCTGGGTGCGTCTGCGTGTTAAAACCGGCGCGAGATACCCCGCTGACAGCGCTGTTCCTGGCGCGAATTTTGGAAGAAGCAGGCTTGCCCGCCGGGGTCCTTTCCGTGGTTCCCACCCTTCATTCCGGGGAAGTCAGCGACACTTGGCTGCATGACCAGCGAGTGCGGAAACTTTCGTTTACAGGTTCGACCGAAGTCGGTAAGGCTTTGCTGAAAACCGCCGCGGACAGTGTATTGCGCACCTCTATGGAGCTCGGGGGTAATGCGCCGTTTGTGGTGTTCGATGACGCGGATGTGGATCGAGCAGTGGACGCCGCCCTCATCACCAAGATGCGCAACATGGGGGAGGCCTGCAACGCGGCGGATCATTTCTTTATTCAAGACGGCGTTTATGACGAGTTCGTCACGAAGTTCGCCGCCGCGATGCGGGCGCAAAAGGTTGGTGACGGGATGAGCGAAGGGGTGGATGTCGGCCCGCTTATCAACCGCAGCCAGCTCGAAAAAGTCCGCACCATGGTTGACAAGGCCCTCGCCCAAGGGGCGGAAAAAGTTGGTGGAACCGGCAACTTGGACCCCCAAACCGTTGACCCCGGGGGTTTCTATTACCCACCCACGGTCCTCACGAACGTCAGCCCCGACAGTGAAATCGTCACGGAGGAAATCTTTGGGCCGGTCGCACCCGTGGTGCCTTTCCGCACGGAAGAGGAACTGGTGCGGATGGTCAACGCCGATCGGATGGGCTTGGGCGGCTACGTGCATACTTCCTCGTGGGAGCGCATTTTGCGCCTGGCGCAGCGCATCGAAATCGGAATGATTGGATTCAACTCCGCCACGATTTCTAACGCCGGAGCCCCTTTCGGCGGGGTCAAGCAGTCTGGGCTGGGGCGCGAGGGCTCCACCGAGGGGATTGAGGAATACCTCGAGACGATTTACATCGGTTTGCCGGCGCCCAAACTCGAGTAAACTGGCAGCGCCTAGATAAACAGCCTAGATGAACAGCGAGGGATCGATGTTCATATCGGGACTGACCGGTTTCTTGGGATTGCGCAGTTTTGCCGGCACTCCCAGGGCGATACGTCCAGGCGGAACATCCTTAACGACCACGGCATTGGCACCGATTTTGGCGCCGTCTCCGATGTTGATGGCGCCCAAAATTTTCGCTCCGGCACCCACCATGACCTCATTGCCCAAGGTCGGGTGGCGTTTGCCCTTGTTCATGGACTGCCCGCCCAGGGTCACCCCGTGAAAAATCAAGCAGTCCTCGCCAACCACCGCGGTTTCCCCAATGACCACCCCGGTGGCGTGGTCGATAAAGAGTCGGCGTCCAATGGTCGCGGCCGGGTGGATGTCCACACCCGTGATGAGGCGCGCGAATTCCTGAATCAGGCGCGCAATCATTTTAAAACCATTGACCCAAAACCGATTGGACAGCCGGTGTGCCCACAGGGCGTGAACCCCCGGGTAAGTCAGCGCGACTTCCAAGCGTCCGCGCGCGGCAGGGTCGCGTTTCAAGGCCGTGTCCAAGTCCTCCAACAGCAAATCCCGCACACCGAGTTTATATGCGGGCAGGTGGCGTGGCGGGGCGGTGTGTTTCACAAAAGTCATCAGGACGGGTACTTCCTCTGGTTGGTTGAACGACCGGGCGCTAACTATTCTAGGCTATCGTTTCCGGGGTTCGTTTCGGGCGTGTCGTTCGGACCGGTCCGGGCGCTCTGTTTGAGCCAGTTCGGGTCAGCCCAGGGCAGTTTTGGCGGGTCGGGTCGTTCCGTTTATCTCGTCAAAACTGCACCAGGCCGGTGGGTTCAATCAGCCTGGTTGCCGCGGTTTCTCAGTCGCCCAAGTGTGCAAACAGTACGGTGGACAGGTAGCGTTCGCCGGTGTCGGGAAGCAAGGTCACCACGGTCTTACCAGCAAATTCAGGCCGTGCGGCGAGGGCAGCAGCGGCCGCCAAATTCGCCCCGGAGGATATCCCAACTAAAAGCCCTTCCTGCGTAGCAGCTTTCCGCGCCATCTCAATAGCATCGTCCGAGTTCACCGTCATGACTTCGTCAACGGTTGCACTATCGTAGTTATCCGGCACAAAGTTGGCGCCAATCCCCTGAATCTTGTGGGCGCCTGCCTGGCCGGTGGACAGCAATGCCGATTCTGCCGGCTCTACTGCCACGACCCACACTTCTGGGTTCTGTTCCTTGAGAAACTTCCCAACCCCGGAAACCGTGCCGCCGGAACCCACCCCAGCCACAAACGCGTCAACGTGTCCCTCGGTCTGTTCCCAAATTTCGGGACCGGTGGTGCGATAGTGAATCTCAGGATTGGCCGGATTATCGAACTGACCGGCGAACACCGCTTCGGGGTGGTTCGCCAAGTAGTCCTCGGCAGCTTCAACCGCGGCGGCCATGCCCCCCGCCGGGTCGGTCAGTAGCAGCTCCGCCCCGTAAGCCTTCATGAGTTGCCGACGCTCCACACTCATGGAAGACGGCATCGAGATGACGACCCGATACCCCAGCGCAGCCCCCACCATGCACAGGGCCACCCCGGTGTTACCGCTGGTAGCCTCCACGATAGTGCCGCCTGGCTGCAACTCTCCCGAGGCTTCGGCAGCGCGAATGATCGCCAAGCCGGGTCGGTCTTTTACCGAACCACCGGGGTTCATGAACTCCATTTTTGCCAGCACGTTTGCGCCGATCCCCGCGGGCAGCATCCGATTAATTTTCACCAGAGGAGTGTGGCCGATTGCTGCCGTGACATCGTTCGCATAAGTCATAGTTAATCCCTTAGATTCCTTTTCTCAGTATTCTGTTCGTTTCCCTGACGGGAGCCGTCTATTACAACCGTGAGCGCACCACTTTTATTCCCGAGTCGCCAAAAGTTACCGGCGCGCCGAGCTGGGCGGCGAGAGCGGCGGCGAGTTCGTCCTGGGTGCCGCCTTCCACCGCCAGTTCAAACGTGACCCGGTTTGACCAGGTCACGCTTAGGGGCTTGCAGTTTCGCGAGTGCAGCCAAGACTCCAGGGCAGCAGCCCGGTTCGCGGTGACATCGAAGGACACCACGGGAACGGACTTGACTTCCACCCTTCCCGCAGCCGCGATCGCCCCCTGCGCCGCCTCACTGTAGGCTCGCACCAAACCGCCCGTTCCCAGCTTTATCCCGCCAAAATACCGCGTCACCACCACACAAGCGTTTTGCAATCCGCTGCCCAGCAGCACATCGAGCATGGGACGCCCGGCAGTACCGCTGGGCTCGCCGTCGTCGCTGGAATGTTGGACCGGCTGGACCCCGTTTTCCCAGCCCTCGGGCAAATAGGTAAAAGCGGAGCAATGATGGCGCGCGTCGGGATACTGTTTCCGCTCAGCTTCTATCACTTCACGGGCTGCGACTTCATCCGCGGCATCTCGTGCCACTCCCAGGAAACGCGACCGTTTGATTTCCAGCTCGAAATATCCCGGTGCGTCCTCAGCTATGGTCACGTAGCGTTGCGTCATACTTTCGCCTCACGATGGTCAGTTTGATAAAATCATCGAATTGTTGCTAACATTGTATGTCTTGTGAACAATCACTAATTGAAAGGAGCGCAGGGCAATGGCAGTACCCAAGCGCAAAATGTCCCGCGCCAACACTCGTACACGTCGTTCTGCTTGGACGGCTAAGTTGACGCAGCTTGATAACGTTAAAGTTCAGGGTCAGGAAGTCGCGGTTCCGCGTCGCCTGGTGAAGGCTTACCAGACTGGCCGTTTGACCGTCGAAGACTAACGAGGTCGATATTCGCGACGCCCGGCCCTGGTGCTGGGCGTTACGTATTTAATTATTTCATAAGTCTTTTCGGGCAGTTTTCCGGGTATGCTCGAGGATGGAGGCAGCATCGTGGTGGACTTGAGCAGGGTCGAAGTCGTTTTGCTGGATATGGACGGCACCTTGACCGATTCTGTGTCACGTATTACCGAGTATTTTGCGGCTTTGGATCTGGAGCTGCACGGCCGGATGCTTCCGCCTGACGCTTACAAGAAATATGTCGGTCCGCCTCTCGCCGATGCCATGCGGGATATGGAACCGGATGCTGATGAGCAGCGGGTGGCTTTCATGGTTGC
This sequence comes from Mobiluncus sp., assembly GCF_985070215.1. Lineage (NCBI taxonomy): Bacteria > Bacillati > Actinomycetota > Actinomycetes > Actinomycetales > Actinomycetaceae > Mobiluncus > Mobiluncus sp. The sequence goes on from NZ_CFKZQR010000019.1 coordinate 22,812, forward strand.
GCGATACCGCGAATTGTATTGGCCCAACGCCATTGACGTGCCGCTTTATCCCGGTATTCGGGAAATGTTGGAAAAGCTGCGGGCGAGGGGATACCGTCTGGGAGTGGCGACTACTAAGAACCAACAGATGTCATTGGAGATTCTCGAGCATCTGGGGATTGAAGATTTCTTTGAAGTCGTTTCGGGGGTGATACCTGGTACTTCCCGGGTGGACAAACCCGCGGTCATTGCTGCAGCTTTGGAGCAGTTCGGGTTGAGTGAGCCGCAGGATACGCGGCGTATCGTGATGGTGGGGGACCGGTTCTATGACATCGAGGGCGCCCAGATTAATGGGATTCCGGCAATCCTGACTACCTGGGGTGATACGGCTCAACCCGGCGAGGAGCGCGGGGCCGTACAGGTCGTCTCGACGCCTGCCGAACTGCTGAGCGCTTTGGGTGTCTACCCGGGAAAGAAATAGGCAGCCTTGAAAGCTACGCAGATGTCTACAATCTCCTGGAATGCCGAGGGACCAAACCTGGTGGTGGCGGGTGATAACCTGCCGGTGTTGCGAGGGCTGCCGGACCAGTCATTTCAACTTATTTATATAGATCCTCCGTTCAACACAGGGAAAGTGCAGTCGCGTCAGTCCCTGAAAACGGTGCGTACCGATGCGCCGGTTACCGGTTCTCGAGTGGGGTTTCAAGGCCAGACCTATGAAACCGTGTGTGGGAAAGTCACCGCCTATAACGATAGTTTTTCGGATTATTGGGGTTTCTTAGAGCCTCGCTTAGAGGAGGCGTGGCGTTTGCTGGCCCCTACCGGGACTTTATACCTGCATTTGGACTATCGTGAGGTTCACTACGCAAAAGTGTTGTTGGATGCGCTGTTTGGGCGGGATTGTTTCCTGAATGAAATCATTTGGGCGTATGACTACGGCGGGCGTTCCAAACGGAAATGGCCAGCCAAGCATGACAATATCCTCGTCTACGTTAAAGACCAAAAAAGGTATTATTTTGATTCTGAGTCTGTGGACCGCGAGCCGTATATGGCTCCTGGCTTGGTGACTCCGGAGAAAGCCGCGCGGGGTAAGCTCCCGACTGACGTGTGGTGGCACACTATTGTTTCTCCCACAGGCAAGGAAAAGACGGGATACGCTACGCAAAAGCCCGAAGGGATTTTGCGGCGTATCGTCCAGGCTTCGAGCCGTCCGGGGGATTGGGTATTGGATTTTTTCGCAGGTTCCGGCACGTCCGGGGCGGTCGCGGGTCAGCTGGAGCGTCGCTTCGTGCTGATAGATGAAAACCCGGAAGCGATTGCGGTTATGCGCCACCGGTTCAACCGGGCGAACATTTCAGTTGAGTTTCTATCGGAGTAAAGGCTCGGCTCGTGAACTTGGAATTACCGAAAATTACCCGACGGCGCAGTCCCGAAGTGCTGGCGCCGGCGGGAAACTTGCGGGTGCTGAAAACTGCGGTGGATTTCGGAACTGACGCGGTGTACTGCGGCGGGGCAGAGTTTGGGATGCGAGCCGCTCCGAAAAACTTTACGTTAGAGGATTTTGAGCAGGGTGTTCGCTATGCTCATGCCCGCGATGTCCGGGTGTATGCCACCGTGAATATCATTCCCGGTAACTCTGAGGTGGTGGGAATGAATGCTTACCTGGGGGCGCTGGCGGAAATCGGGGTGGATGCGCTCATTGTCACGGACATCGGGATCCTCATGGCAGCGCGCCAAATTGCCCCGCACACGGAGATACATATTTCTACTCAAGCAGGGGTGATGAATTATCAGGCTGCCGCCGCTTTGTATGAGCTGGGAGCAAAACGGGTCGTTTTGGCCCGCGAGATGAGCCTGCCGGAAATTCGAGAAATGCGCGCCAAGATTCCCGCTGACCTTGAGATTGAGGCTTTCGTGCACGGTTCCATGTGCATGGCATTTTCGGGGCGCTGCTTGATTTCCAAATACACCACGGGACGGGATGCCAATCACGGGGACTGCGCCCAAAGCTGTCGATGGAAATACCATGTGGTTGAGGAAAAACGCCCCGGCGAGTTTTTCCCCGTTGAAGTGACCGAGGGCGGCACCTACCTGTTTAATTCTCAGGATTTGAACATGCTGGCACACGTTGATGAGGTCATTGCCGCCGGGGTTACCAGTCTTAAAATCGAAGGTCGTGCTAAGGGCGAGTATTACGTCGCGGCTCTCACCAATGCTTATAAAACTGCGGTCACTACCTATCTGAACGGAAGGGAAAACGTGACCGAACTGGCTTGTGACGGCGCTTTTGCCCTGCCCGAATGGGTCTTGCAGGAACCGTACAAAGTCACCCACCGAGAATACGGCACCGGCTTTTTCTACCCCGAAACACCTGTGACAGAAAGTGTTACCCGAGGTGGGTATATTAGTGATTGGCTTTGGTTAGGAACCGCAGTTGATTACGATGCCGCCGCGCAGCGCCTGACTGTGCTGCCTCGCAACAAGATTGTGCCCGGACAGCAGGTAGAGTTCTTGATTCCGGGAACCGAGCCGATTCTATTCGAGATTCCCCCCGCGGGGATACGCGACGAAGTGGGGGAAACAGTGAGTGAAATCAATCACCCGGCGCACGAGTTTTCCTTCCCTTGCGAGCGGGCGATTCCTCCCGGTGCCATGCTGCGCGGAAAAGCTCGCTAATGCGGCTGCGCCGAGTGTCTGGAGGGATAAGGCCGCGTGTAGTTTTGGAAATAGAGTTCAATCTGGGCTTGGGCTAGGGTGTAAGGGTGCACATTGAGTATCAAAATGATTTGAAACCCGGTCAAGCCGAAATCTTGGTTCGCGACCTGCTGGAAGTCTCTTTCGGGCCTGAAGAACTGGGGGATCCCGGTGATTTGATTCAGCAGCTAACAGGTGGGGAACTTCAGGTATTCTCCGCGTGGGACGGTTCGCGGCCTTTGGGTGCGGCTATCGGTTGGTTCGCCACCGCAGAAATCACGATGCTCAGTTGGTTGGCGGTCAGCCCCTTGACTCGTGGACGCGGCGTAGGCTCTGAGCTGTTTCAACAGGCTATTTCGCAGTGGGAATCGCGCCACAACCCTCTCTTGATTCTGGGAGAAGTGGAAAATCCTCACCAGCATGTAGCCTCTGAACAGTACGGCGACCCGCGTCGGCGGTGGGCGTTTTATCAACGATTGGGCGCTAAACACCTGGACTTTCCTTTTGAGATGCCCCGACTCAGCCCGGACGTACCGGTGGGCGAAGACATGTGGCTGGTGAGTTTTGCCGGCCGGGCGCACAGCGCTATTGACCCGAAAACTGGCGAGCTTTCCGGTCTGGGGGTGGGCAGTGCCCTGCGGGAATTCCTGGATACCTACCTGAAAGACAGCGCCGAGACATGCGACGCGAACGGCAACTACCGTCCGCCGGTGGAGCGGATGTTGGACGCAGCCGCGCAACTCGACTAGTTTTAGGCCCGCGGTAGCATCGACAACTACGATAGTTGCTAGGTTTTTTCGTATGTAACGCGGCCTAAAGCGTGGGATCGGCGGTGAGAATTTCCGCGACCTCGGCACATGTGGGGGAGTAGGCTCCGACCTTGCTGACCGTGAGTCCCGAAGTGATGGTGGCGCGGTGCAAAGCCGCCTGTACGTCACTCAGCCGGGCTTGCCGCAGGCGCTGTTTGGCTGGCGCCGAGCCGAGCAGTCCATCGTCCAGTAACCCCGAAATCAGCCCCGCCATGAAAGAATCCCCGGCACCCACGGTGTCAGCGACCTCGATATTGAGCGGATCAACCACCAACATATCCCGGTCGTTGGCGCAAAGCGCATAGGAACCCCACGGTCCGCGGGTAGCAACAATCAGACCCGGCCCCATCTCTTTCCATTTGTGCAGTACAGACTCGAGGGGTACGTCATCTCCATAGAGCCAGGCAATGTCCTCATCGCTGGCTTTAACCACATCGGAGAGGCTGATGATTTCCTCGATTTGAGGGCGGACGTTCTCGGGACTGCCCATCAGTGAAGGTCGAATATTCGGGTCGTAGCTGACGGTTCCCCGGATTGCCATCGATTTGACCGCGCTCATCACTGCAGAAGCGCCGGGTGCGAGAGTAGCTGCGAAACTGCCGGTATGCAGGTGGCTAAGCTGAGTTGCGTCCGGCAGCGGCGGCACTTGCCAATCCAGCTCGAAGTCGTAGGTCGCCCGACCGGCGGAGTCAATATGGGCGTTAGCTATCGGCGTTTTCTCGGCGTTAGCGCTGCCCGCGACAATGTCTACCCCGGCGGAGTGCAGATGCTTTTCGAGGCTGTGACCGCGGGCGTCATTTCCCCACCAGGAAGCGAGTGTGGTGTGGTGTCCCAAACTGGCCAAACCGCACGCCACATTGAAGGGGCTACCGCCCACCTTTTCTTCAACCTCGCCGGCGCGCTCAATGACGTCAATAAGTGCTTCGCCCAGGCACAGTACCGGCAAACACGTTGAGTTCGTTTCTGTCATGATTATCACTCCACACCTAGTAGATCGAACATTCCTGCCGGCAGAATCCCCTTCGTTTCCGGCATAACTTTCAGTACTCTCAGCTTTTGAGCGCACATACCAATCAAGAATACTAGGAATGACCAGCCGCCGTCGAGGAACGCAATATTCCTGGGCGGCACGTGGGTAAGTGTTCCCTAGGTTATTTCGATTTTTAGATTCGGTCTGGGTTGATATTTGTTCCAAAATAGCGGCCAGTGGCGCACCAGTCCTTCGCTGAGCTTTTCGGGTCGTTCCCGCTATGTGTCTTAGATGATTGGCTCCTTTTCAATCCTTAGTGGTGTAGGCCTCCCGGTGGGCGTAATGGAAGACCGCCCACCGGGAGATACCGATTCAGAAAGGAAAAAAGGAATCGGTGGCCTACAAACTTGTGAATAGTTGGCCCGGGGCGGCTTGGTGTGCGTATTCTCGGGCGATCATTGCTTTCGGGATGAGGCGGAGTAGTAGTCCGGTGTCGTTGTAGTCGTTGTCTGTCCCATCTATGTCTTCGATGTATTCGGGAACCAGGTCTAGGCCGTATACTGGTAGGGGGTCGTCGTTGGTCATGAGTGATAGTCCCATGCAGGCTCCGGTGAGGAAACCGAGTTCTATGGGTGCGCCGTGGCACAGAATGGCTCGGTTTAGGGCTTCTGCGTAGGAGATTTCGTCGCGTAGCGCACATAGGGCGTACCAGGAGGCGACTTGGGCGGCCTGGGCGGCGGAGGTGACCTGTAAATCATCGAGTTCGGAGGGATTCAGTTCGGTTGAGGCTTCGTCTAGGGCGCTGTCTGGTTCAGATTCGCCATAGATTACGCTGTGTACCCAGTAGGCCCATTCCAGTGCGGCCTCAAGGTCTTGGGGTGCTGAGGAAAAACTCTCGATGACTTGTTCCACTTCCGTGCGCAGCTCGCTCCATTCAGAGAAAATCGGAGCCAAAGCTCCCGCTATTACTAAGGCGCCCGCTCCTTTCCCGGGGGGGTCCATGGTGGCGGGGAGAAACCGAAACACCATATTGGCGGGATTGTCGGGAACATGGATATAGCAGCGGTAGAGTCCTTCCAGTTCCTGTACCAGGTCTCCCCAGTAAGGACTGTAGTAGTCTGGGTCGGTTTCGTATGGTAGCCAGGTCCATTTTTCAGGGGTGAGGGGTCGGGGTGTTATGTCGGGGGGAAAGTATTTGTCCGCGACCAGTTCACCGAATGCCCCGTGCATCAGATAGCCCTGAGCACGATCTAAAGTCAAGATGTCCATGATGATTACTCCTGTTCTGTCGAATCCGGTTCTACATCTGGGATTTGGTCAATCGAAATGTCTGCATCGCAATATTCCAGGGGGCACGATGTCCATGAATCATGAAAAAATCGGATTATCTGGACACCTTCGGGTAGCAAGTAACGGGCTTTGACCGTCCCCGCGACGTAGCGGGCGCACAGCGCTAGATGGTTCATGAAAATGTCACAAACCAGTTCGTAGCCCAGATTTTTCATCAAGATTTTGGCGATCTGTTTATGAGTGATGTAGTCCGCATCGCCGATTTCATATTTCACCTGGTTGAAAGCGTAATCCGAACTCATCGGTCCGCATATATGTTCACCAGGACTGGCGGTTATCGGAATCAAGGGAAGAGCCGAACCTTCATCGGGAACAGTCGGTTCCACGGCCGGTGGTAATTCAACCGGTGCTGGAGCCGTTTTCGTATCCAAAGTCGCTAACATCACGATCTACCTCCTCACACTGCCGCCGGGATTTCCGGCGACGATTCAATAGTACGAGTGACCCCGAACACGAAAAATCAAGAGTTTCATTTGCTGAAATACCAACAAAAAAGTCAATCTACAAACATTTGCCGCGAACCTCACAAAAGCAACAAACACCTCGGGTGGGCACGCTGAAGCGTGCCGGGTTTTGTTTCTGCTTGTTTTTGAGAAAATTTGGAACATGTCATAGAGGCATTCATAGGTTTTAAGGGTTGCGTGGTTCAGATGGCTGTTGACCGTTTGTGCCAGGATGGCTCGTATTCACGCCGAGAAGTATTCCGCATATGGGGTGCGTAAAATTTGGCACGCGATGCGTCGGGTTGGTGTTTTGGCCGTTGCAAACCGTCAGACTAATGCGCCTAACCGGTGTGAAAAGTGTGATTAGGGAGCGCAAACTCCTAACTATAAGGCTCGCTAAAATAATTGATAACCGCCCTGATTTAGTCAATCGTAATTTTCAGCGCGGCAGAACCTAACCAGCTATGGGTAGCCGACATCACAGCAAAGACAGCCAAACATGCGGCCGTGACTACAGCCCTCGACGATCTCACGGGCGAACCTGTGAGCGAGTTCCGCCCCTCACAGTGGAGCGCACTCATCGAAACGCCATCGTAGGCGAGGATACGATCCGGTTCGTGTTCCGCACCGGTGAACAGGTGAGCATGGCCCTGCAAGGGGGATGTTGTAGCGGTTGACGCGCACGGTTAGGTACACCTCCCAGAAATTAGATAAGGTTAGCCTTACCTAAGAAGGGTGGTGTTTACGTGGACGATAGTGTAATGGATCAGGTTGATGACGGCGAGTATGGGTCGGCGAAGGAAAAATCTGTCGCTGGTCAGAACGCGATCCGTAAGTTATCCCAACCGGTGAAAGGCAAGCTGTTTGTCGCGCAGGTTTTGGCTTTTCTCTCTGGTGTGTTGGCTATTGCCCCGTATGTGGCTCTGGTGGAGCTTGGCAGAGAACTTATGCAAGACCAGGTGGACCCGGCGCGGGTGAACTGGATCGTCATGCTCCTCGTCAGCGCATACATGGCTCGGTTGACCTTATATTTTGTTGCATTGGGCGTGACGCATTTTATTGACCTGTCGTTGCGTAATCAGATGCGTCGGCAAATTGCCGCCCGAATGTCGACTGCTCCGCTGTCGTGGTTTACCCGCGAGGGTGAGGGGAAGATCCGCAAGACCATTCAGGATGATACGGCCACGGTGCACACAGTGATCGCGCACGGGCCGATCGAGAAACTGAACGCGATCGTATCCCCGCTCGCCTTGTTGATGTATGCGTTTGTGGTGGATTGGCGACTCGCGTTGCTGTCGATTGCGACGATTCCGATTTATGTGGGCATGTATGGCATGTCGATGCGTGGGATGAATGAGAAGACCGCGCAAATGGACACTAAGCTCGCCCAGGTCTCAGCAACGATGGCCGAGTTCGTGGCCGGTATTTCAGTGGTGAAAGCCTTCGGCAAAGTTGGCCAAGCACATAAAGCCTATTTGGACGCGGCAAACGAGTTTTCCAAGTTCTACCGGGCCTGGTGTATGCCGCTGGTGTCAATGTCAGTCGCCTCATTTTCTTGGGTGTCAATCCCGGTATTGTTGATCGTAAACCTTGGCGGCGGCGCGCTGATGATGAACGCCGGTTGGGTGAGCATCTACGAGGTCATCACCACCACCCTGATCGCCCTGGTGTTGCCGGGCGCGTTGATGACGGTGGCAACCATCGCCTGGTCGTACCAGCTCGCAGGGTCTGCGGCAGTGAGGCTGGTGAACGTCATGGAGCTACCGGCGTTGAGTCAGCCCGATGCGCCACAGACACCACACGGTCATGATATCGAGATTCGGGGTGTGTCGTATGCCTATGACGAGACCCAAGCGTTACAGGACGTGAGTTTAAGTATCCCGGCCGGGACGGTGACCGCACTGGTCGGGCCGTCGGGTGCGGGCAAATCGACGTTGGCGAGTTTGATTGCTCGTTTTGATGATCCGGACGCTGGCACGATCACCATCGGCGGGGTTGATCTAAAGAGCATTTCCCAGGATATATTGTATTCGACGGTCGCATTCGTCCTGCAAGATGCACAGCTTATTCGCGACACCATCCACAACAACATTGCCCTGGGCGCGCCAGACGCAACCTTGGATCAGGTGCGGCAGGCGGCGAGAGCAGCGCAGATCGACGAGTTCATCATGAGCCTGCCAGCAGGCTACGACACCGTGTTGGGGGAGGACACCCACGTTTCGGGTGGGCAGGCAGCCCGTATCGCGATCGCCCGGGCGTTCATGGTTGATGCCCCAGTGTTGGTGCTGGACGAGGCGACGGCGATGGCGGACCCGGAATCGGAATCGAAAATCCAACAAGCTCTCTCGACTCTTGCCAAAGGCAGAACCGTGATTGTGATCGCCCACCGACTGGCCTCGATCAGAGGGGCAGACCAAATTGTCGTCATGGAACGCGGGTGCATTGCTGTGGTCGGTAAACACGACGAACTGTTGGGTAATGCGCACTATCAGGCACTTCTTGCCCAAGGTGCATGCGAGGAGATGACACGATGAATCAACTATTGCTGCCACGCTTTAAGCGTTTGATGGAACCCGCCTCGTGGCGAGACCTCTCGGTCGGTCAAGCGTGGGGTGCAATCTCAGGACTGTGTCACGGCTTTGCCCTGCTGACTCTGCTTCCCGCAGCAAGTGCCCTAGCGACCGGAATGCCGGTGTGGGGGTTATCGTTTTGGGGCTGGCTCATCGCCTTGGCGGTGATCTCGGTAGCGGGTGTAGGCACCGAGTTTTATGGCATAGATCGGAAGAGCACACGTCTGAACTCCA